>DASVOL010000524.1:0-2193 GCA_036383375.1 Bradyrhizobium sp.
GTGTCGTCGTCCTCGGGAAAGAAGCGGCTGGTGCGCAGCACCGCGCAGTTCAGCCCGTGCTCGCGGCTGTAGAGCCGGCACAGCCCTTCGGCGGCGAGCTTTGTCACCCCGTAGATGTTACGCGGCTCGAGCGGACCCGTCGTCTCGTCGAGCCACACTGCCGCATGGCCTTCCTCGTCGCGAATGGCCTGCGAGATCATCAGCGAGGTCGTCGAGGTGAAGACGAAGCGATCATGGCCGGCGGCGGTGGCCGCCTGCAGCAGATTGAGGGTGCCCGACACGTTGACGTCGACAAAGGCCTGCGGCGCGAACCGCGCGATATCAGGCTTGTGCAGCGCGCCGCCATGGATCACGGCCTCGATGCCGTGATCGCCGAACACGCGATCGACCACCGATCGCTCGGCGACTGACCCTATGACATCGGTCGCCTCGCCCGGGACAACATCGAGGCCGGTCACGTCATGGCCGGCCTGTCGAAGCCGCGGCGCAAGGAAACGGCCGAGCCAGCCGGAGGAGCCGGTCAACAATACGCGCATGAATCCCGCCCGGCCCTGTGCCCCTCAGAACACCTTGGCGATCGCGGCCTGCGCGTCGCCCTGGATCTGTTTCAGATGATCCGGCCCGCGGAAGCTCTCGGCGTAGATCTTGTAGACATCCTCGGTGCCGGAGGGACGCGCGGCAAACCAGCCGGCTTCGCTCTCGACCTTGATGCCGCCGAACGGCTGATCGTTGCCCGGAGCCTTGGTCCTGACCGCTCGCACGGGATCGCCGGCGAGCTCGGTCATGTTGAGCTGCTCGGGCCCGAGCGCCTTCAGCGCATTCTTCTGCTTCGGCGTCGCTGCGACATCGATGCGCTCGTAATAGGGAACGCCGAGTTCGGCGGTCAGCTCGTTGAACAATTCGCTGGGATCGCGGCCGGTCTTGGCGATGATCTCCGCCGCCAAGAGGCCGAGGATGATGCCGTCCTTGTCGGTGGTCCACGCCGAGCCGTCGCGCTTGAGGAACGACGCACCGGCGCTTTCCTCGCCGGCAAAGCCGAAGCCGCCGCTGCCGAGCCCTTCGACGAACCATTTGAAACCGACCGGCGTCTCGACCAGCTTGCGGCCCAGCTTCTTCGCCACGCGATCGATGATCGAGCTCGACACGATGGTCTTGCCGATCGCTGCGCTCCCACTCCATTGCGGCCGGTGCGCGAACAGATAGGCGATCGCGGTGGCGAGGAAATGGTTCGGGTTCATCAGCCCGTTCGATCGCGTCACGATGCCGTGACGATCAGCGTCTGTATCGTTGGCAAAGGCAACGTCGAAGCGGTCGCGCATCCCGATCAGGCTCGCCATCGCATAAGGCGACGAGCAGTCCATCCGGATCTTGCCGTCCCAGTCCGCAGTCATGAAGCGGAAGGTCGGATCGACCGCTTCGTTGACCACGGCGGCGTTGATGCCGTAGCGCGCGATGATCGGGTGCCAGTAATGCACAGCCGCGCCGCCGAGCGGATCGATACCGATCTTGACCCCGGCGGATTTGATCAGCGCGAGATCGACGGTGTTGCCGAGATCGGCGACGTAGGGCGTGATGAAATCGTGCAGATGCGTGGTCGCGGCCTTGCGCGCGCGATCATAGGGCATCCGCTCGACGCCCTTGAGGCTGGCCTCGATATAGCGGTTCGCGTTCTTCTCGACCACGGCGGTGACGTCGGTATCGGCCGGGCCGCCATGCGGCGGATTGTATTTATAGCCGCCGTCCTCCGGCGGGTTGTGCGACGGGGTGATGACGACGCCATCGGCAAGGCCAGTGCTGCGGCCCTTGTTGTAGCTCAGGATCGCGTGCGAGATCACCGGCGTCGGGGTGTAGCCACCTTGCGCGTCGATCATGATCTCGACGCCGTTCGCCGCGAACACCTCGACCGCGCTGGCCAGCGCCGGCTCGGCCAGCGCATGGGTGTCGATGCCGATGAACAGCGGCCCGGTGAGCCCCTTCTCGCGCCGGTAATCGCAGATCGCCTGCGTGGTGGCGAGGATGTGGTCCTCGTTGAAGGAATTCTTCAGCGACGAACCGCGATGGCCCGAGGTACCGAACGCAACCCGCTGGGTGGGATCGCTGGCATCGGGCTTGCCGGCAAAATAGGCCGTGACCAGCCGCGGCACATTGGCAAGCTGGGCGGGATCGATGGGTTTGCCGGCGGCAGGATTTGGT
>DASVOL010000525.1:0-2536 GCA_036383375.1 Bradyrhizobium sp.
GAGCACGGTGAAGGCGCCGAACGGCAGGTTGACGAAGAACACCCAGTGCCAGGAATAGGTTTCGGTCAGCCAGGCGCCGAGCGAGGGTCCCATGATCGGGCCCATCATCACGCCCATGCCCCAGATCGACATCGCCTTGGCGCGCTCATGAAGCGCGTAGGAATCGAGCATCACCGCCTGCGACAGCGGCACCAGCGCGGCGCCGAACACGCCCTGCAACAGGCGGAACAGCACCATCTGGTTGATGTCCTGCGCGAGGCCGCAGAACACCGAGGCGATGGTGAAGCCGGCCGAGCAGATGATGAAGATGCGCTTGCGGCCGAAGCGGTTGGCGATCCAGCCCACCGGCGCGGTCATGATCGCGGCCGCGACGATGTAGGAGGTCAGCACCCAGTTGATCTGGTCCTGCGAGGCCGACAGCGAGCCCTGCATGTAGGGCAGCGCGACGTTGGCGATCGTGGTGTCGAGCGCCTGCATGATCGTCGCGGTCATCGCGCAGATCGTCACCATGTTCCGGCGCAAGCCGGGCACGGCGGATGGTGACGGTGCATTCATCGCGTCTTAGTCCTGGTGGTCCGGATGGGCGGAGGCTGAGCCCAGCCCGAGCAGGCCGGCCAGCGTGCGGCGGTGGTTGGTGTCGATCGTCGCGTAGACGCTCATGCCGGCCTTCAGCTTCTTCACGAACGGATCGTTCTCGTCGAAGTAGATCCGCACCGGCACCCGCTGCACCACCTTGACGAAGTTGCCGGTGGCGTTCTGCGGCGGCAGGATAGCGAACTGCGCGCCGGTGCCGGGCGACAGCGAGCCGATCTTGCCCTTGAACTGATGGTTCGGGAACGCGTCGACGTCGAGCGTCACCGGCTGGCCGACCGCAACATAAGTGAAGTCGCTTTCCTTCGGATTGGCGTCGACCCAGGGATGGTCGACGTCGATCACCGAGAACACCGGTGCGCCGGCGGCGACGAAGCGGCCGAGCTGGATCTGGTCGACCTGGGTTGCCACGCCGTCCATCGGCGCGCGCAGCACGGTGTGATCGAGATTGCGCTGGGCGTCGTCGAGCTTGGCCTTGGCCTGGGCGTAGGGCGGGAACCGCTCGATCGGCAGCTCGACATCGCCGAGCAACTGCGTCTTGTCCTTTGAGATCTGCTGCTTGATGTATTGCGCCAGGCTCTCGGCAGTCACTTGCGCGTTGGCCGCGTTGTCGAGGTCGAGCTGCGAGCCGAAATTCTGCTTGGCGAGCGTCGATTTGCGATCGACGTCCTTCTTCTTCAGCTCGATGCTCTGCTGGGCGAATTCCAGCATCCTGGTGTTGATCTTGATGTTGTCGACCAGATTGTCATAGGTGGTCCTGGTCTGGTCGAGCGCCGCCTTGGCCTGGTCGACCGCGAGGCGGAACGGCACCGGATCGATCTCGAACAGCTCGTCGCCCTTCCTGACGTGCTGGCCTTCCTTGACGACGATCTTGTCGATCTTGCCGGAGATTTCCGGCGTGATCAGCACCTTCTGCGCGCCGACATAGGCGTCGTCAGTGCCGACATAGCGGCCGCCGTTCAGATAGAACACGCCGCCGACGATGACAGCCACGATCGGCAGCACGACGAGCAACAGCGTGCGGCGATAGCGCCGCAGGGCCGCCATCAGCCGACGGCGCGGCGCGCGGCTGGCCTTGCCTGCCGGCGTCAGCTCACCGGGATTGCTCTTCTGCTCAGGCGCCAGCTTGAGGACGGGTTCAGCCATAGCGTTGTTCCTTTCGGGAGGGTTCGCCGGCTGGGCTTTGGATGGCATTGCGAACGTTTTCCTTGATCGATTCCAATTGAGTGAGCAGGCGATGCGCGTCGGCAGGGCTGATGCCCTCGATCGCGGTCGCGGTGAGTTCGGAGCGCAGGCCGGCAAGCTTCCCGAGCAGCGGGCGCGCGGCCTTCTTCAGATAGAGGCGGTTGACGCGGCGGTCGTTCTCGTCGCTGCGGCGCTCGATCCAGCCATTGTCGCAGAGCTTGTCGATCAGTCGGGTCAGCGTGATCGGCTGCACCTCGAGCAGTTCGGCGAGTTCGGTCTGCTTCATGCCCTCGCTGCGCTCGACCTTGGCCAGCACCCCCCATTGCGCGCGGGTGATGCCGTAGCGGGCGGCCTCCTTGTCGGCGTAGACGCGGATCAGCCGGAACACTTCGCCGAGCGTAAACAAGAAGTCCGCATCCACGGAACCGCGCATAGGTCCTGCCTCCATAAGCTTGGAATATAATAAGCTTGCTTATGAATTCTGCATGCCGGGTTAACGAAAGGCTGCCCCGCATGGCGCACATGGCTGGCGCGCGCGGCCGGCCGGGCTTTGGGAACGGGCGCAAAAATGCTACATATCGGGCAGATGAGCCTGGCCAAGCCGACATTTCCTGCCCCCGATCACGACCACGGCCGTTGCGCCGCGGATGCGATGGCGCATGCCGAGCAGGTCTGTGCGCGCCGGGGCCAGAAATTCACCCCGATCCGGCGCCAGGTGCTCCAGGCGCTGCTGGCCAGCCACCGTCCGCTCGGCGCCTAT
>DASVOL010000526.1:0-2423 GCA_036383375.1 Bradyrhizobium sp.
TCCGACGTCAGCGCGACGAAGCGGCGGTACAGCGCTGGATATTCCTCATCGCTGGCATCGACCACCAACCTGTTGCCGTCGCGCAGCTGCCGTCCGCCTTTCGACAGCGCCACAGGCCCGGCATCGGTCTCGCACAGGATGTCCCAGCTCGGCGGCCCGGTCTGGCGAAAATCGAATTCGGCGTGGATCGGCAGACCGTTCTCATCGGAGAGTTCGACTGCCGCAGCAATCGGCGCCTCCCGGTTGGAAGGAACGTCCAACACCGCGCTCCTGACAAAGACCGGACGCGGCAGGATCTCGGTCAGGATCGACAGCGCGTTGATGCCGGGATCGAACACGCCGAAACCACCGGCCTCGAAGATCCAGGCCTGGCCCGGATGCCAGACGCGGACGTCCTCCTTCCAGATGATGGTCACCTTGTTGATCGTGCGGCCGGCGAGCAGTTTCCGCGCCGGTCCAACCGCGGGTGCGTAGCGCGAGTGCCAGGCCGCAAACAATGTCCGGCCCGCCTCGCCCGCGGCCGCGATCAACGGCGTGAGTTCGCTGAGCGTCGACCCCGGCGGCTTTTCCAGCAGCACATGCTTGCCGGCGGCGAGCGCCGTGGCGGCCTGCGCATGACGCGCCTGCGGCGGCGTGCACAGCGCAACGGCATCGATCTCCGGCCCGTCGCGCAACAACTCCTGCAGATCGCGGAAATGCGGCAGGCCGGATGGGCTCTTGGCCGGATCGGCCACCGCAACGAGCGCGGCGCCTGACGTCTTCGCGATCGCAGGCACGTGCTGCCGGCACGCGATCTCGCCGAACCCGACGATGGCGATACGAAGCAGATCGCTCATGGCCGTCCTCGCGTTGCAGCCCGCCGGGCCGGCCGATACCGCCAGGCAGGATCATAGGCCAGCACGGGATACCAACGGCTTGATCCGGCTTTGGTTGCAAAGGCTGAAATCCACGACGCCTTGTTGCAGGGCGCGCGGCGGGGGCATCGGTTCTGATCGATCAAAATCGATGCTCCAGATCGTTGTTTTGATAGGCTTTCCCCACGCGGACCGGACGCCCTCGTCCGAAACCGCGCTAGCGCGCGGCTTCGAATCCGCCGAGCACCGCCGTCAGATTGGCACCGAGGATGTCGGATAGATAGCCGCCCTCCTGCACCAGCACGGTCGGCAGGCCGAACCGGGCGAGCGCTTCGCCGATCCGGCGGAAGCCATCGGTGGTGACGGCGAGGCCCGCGAGCGGGTCCTTCTCGGAGGCGTCGAGACCCAGCGCGACGACGAGCGCGGTCGGCGCGAAGGAGCGGATCGCCTTCTCCGCCGCCGCGAGGGCCTTGATGTAGTCGTCGTCGCCGGTGCCCATGGCGAGGGGAATGTTGAGGTTGGTGCCGAGGCCTCCTCCCGCGCCGCGCTCATGCGCATAGCCCCAGACGAACGGGTAGAAGAACGACGGATCGGCGTGGATCGAGACAGTGAAGACGTCTCCCCGCTCGTAGAAGATGCCCTGCGTGCCGTTGCCGTGATGCACGTCGACATCGAGGATCGCGACGCGCTCGTGCTTCTGGCGCAGATGCTCGGCTGCGATCGCGCTGTTGTTGAGGAAGCAGAAGCCGCCGGCGAGATCGCGATAGGCGTGGTGGCCGGGCGGACGGCACAGCGCATAGACGGCATCCTCGCCATCGAGCACCATCTGTGCCGCGGTGACTGCGACGTCGCTCGAGGCGCAGGCGCCGGCCCAGGTGCCGGGACCGATTGGCGCTGCGGTGTCCACCGTGTGCCAGCCGAGCTTGCCGACGATGTGGGTGGGATAGGTGCCGGCGTTGCGCACCGGATGCATGTTCGCGATCATCTCTGGCCCGGCATTGCCGAGCGCCGACCATTCCTCCCAGGCGCCCTCGAGAAAGCTGAGATATTCCGGACTGTGCACCCGCGCCCGCGGCCCCTGCCCGAATGTGGTCGGCTCGATCAACGTGTGCTTGCCGGCTTTCAGCCCCGCCAGCAGACGGTCGGCGCGCTCGGGCTGCTCGGTGGTGCGTTGGACCACGCCGCGGACCAGGAAGAACTGCGGATTATGGCTGCGGTGCAGATCACTGTAGACGGCCTTCACGGGATACTCCTGTTCGATGAGCAGTTGGGCTGAGCCTTCGCTGGCGGATTGTACCGTATCAGCGGCAGCGATGATCTGAAACAGCGCGCGATTTCATGCTATGTCCGCAGGCAGCGCAATGATTCAAGCACGAGGATACGAATCCCGGCCATGGCGGGAAGCAAGGCGGAGACGGAGGATACGACAACGGGGCGGCGCGGCCGGCCGCGCTCCGCCGCGACCACGGCCGCGATCCTGCACAGCGCCTATACGCTGATGGCGACCACCGGCCTTGCCGCCACCACCATCGACGCAATCGCGAGACACTCCAACGTCTCGAAGATGAC
>DASVOL010000527.1:0-5393 GCA_036383375.1 Bradyrhizobium sp.
CCTGAGGTTGGCATAGTCGCGCCAGCCCTTCTTCGACCAGTCGGTCCGCAGCAGAACCCAGTTCCGCTCGGGAATCCGCCCGTGCTTCGCCTCCCAGGCTTCGACGATCGGAACGGTCAGCAGGAAATCCGGATCCTGCGCGGCGCCGGTCGAGCAGTCGATCACGCATGCCGGGGCGATCATGTCCTTGGCAGGCATCGTGTCGACAGAATTGTTCGGCAGGTCCTTACCGGTGAACCAGTGAATCGGCGCGTCGAAATGCGTGCCGGTGTGCTCGCCGAATGTCACGTTGTTCCAGTACCAGGCCGGACCGCGACCATCGTATCGCGAAATCTCCTGGATCCGGACCGGAGCTGCCTGGCCGAACTCCGGCGGCAGCACGATGACCGGAAAATCCGGACTGAGCGTGAAGGTCAGATCGACGACGCGTACCGCGCCGGACGAGACCGCACCTGCGAACTCCAGGAGATTGTTGCCTTGCATCGTCACGTCCTCCTGCTTGTTGAAATCCTGATCTATTTGTCGAGCTCGCGCTCGACCGCTTTCGGATTGGCGGCAAGACGCTGCCTGATTTCCTCGGCGACGTCTCCGACATACATCTCCTCGAGACCGCCTCTGAGCCCGGACACGATCGCCTGTGCAACAGCGCGCGGCGCGACCTTCGGCGGCGGAACGGTCTGGAACCACTCGTTGTCGACCGGCCCCGTGAACAGGTTCAGCAGCTTGACACCGCCGGGCCTGAGTTCCGCGCGCAGACAATGCGACAGCGACAGGCAGGCGGCTTGCGATGCCGAGTAGGCGCCGAATGCGGGCCAGTTCGCCAGCGCATGGACCGACAGGATATTGACCCAGGCGGCACTGCTGTTGACGCCGTCCGCACCACGCATCCGCATCGCGGGACCAAAGGCCTGCGCGAGGTTGATGAAGCCGAGATAGGCCTGGTCGATTTCGTCCCGCGCGATGCTCGTACCCCTGCGATCAAGGAGGCCGCCCGGCCGCACATATTCCGTCGTGTTGACGAGGATATCGACCTTGCCGCCGATGTCGGCCGCGAGATCAGTCGCCGACTTCTCGTCGGCCGCGTCGAGCGTCACGAGTTCAATCCCCTGCTGTCCGCGCAACAGCTGCTCGCCGGCAAACGGCCGCCACGGTTCGGCAATGCCGACGAACACCGTCTTTGCGCCCGCGGCCTTCAGCGCTGCAACGGCATCCTGGCCGATCAGGCTGCGGCCGTTGGTCACGAGCACACGCCGGAATTTCGGATCAGCCGTCATTTCCCGCCACTGCCTGTCGTCTGCCATGTTGGGCGTCTCCCCCTCGGGTCGGGCAAAGGCCACCGCCTGACCGCTCTTGTCGAGCTGAAACGACATCAGGACGGGCGCGCCCTCGACGCAGTCGGCATGCAGATGCGCCACCATCGTCGGACCGCAATCCATCTTGACGAGGCCAATGCGCCAGGGCGCCCGCTCGCGAAAATAGACGTCGCTCGGCACCCGCGCCGTCGTTTCGGCCAGCAGCGCGCCACGGCGCGGCGCATCGACGAACGCCAGACTAACTGAAAGGCAGGCGGGGCACGCCTCGCGTGCCGGATAGGCGAAAACCCCGCAGGCCTCGCAGCGCTGCAGCATGAAGCGTCCTTCGGCGGCGGCGCTCGTGAACCCGTGCGATGTCCTGCTGCGCGCGCGCGGCGGTGATGCCGGAAGCCGCGTCCGCAGCAGCGGGTTCTTGCGCCGGGGCGGTTCAATCGGATCGATCATCGCGCGGGCCCTGCAAAGATCACGGCGCCCGAGGCCAGGCCGCGGTCATAGTTGATCATGCCGAAGCCGGAGGCCAGACCGAGCTTGGCGTCCTTCACCTGCGTGGGACCGGCTTCTCCCAGGACCTGCCGCAATCCCTCGACGAGCCCGAGATAGGCGCCGGCGGCGCCGGCCTGCCCTGCCGAGAGCTGGCCGCCCGAGGTGTTGTGCGGAAAGTCGCCGTCAACCGTCAGATCGTGCTGACGAACGAAAGCCGCGCCCTCGCCCTTGTTGCAGAAGCCGAGATCCTCGAACTGCATCATCGTGATGACCGGATAATCGTCGTAGGTCTGGACGACATCGAGATCGTCAGGCTTCACGCCGGCCATCGCATAGAGCTCACCGACATCCATCGCCCAGCCACCGCGCACCTGCATCGGATCGTCGGCGAAGGCGTTGTGCCGCTCGATCGTCGACAGCAACCGTGCCGCCGGCAAGCCGAGCGATGCTGCGGTCTCGTCGCGCATCACAAGGAAGGCTTCGGCACCGGCGCACGGCATGACGCAATCGAACAAATGAATGGGATCGGAGATGGGACGGGCCGCCAGATACTGTTCGATCGTCAGCGGCGTCTTCATCAGCGCATGCGGGTTGCGCAGCGCGTTGGCGCGCTGGGCGACCGCGATCCTGCCGACGTCCTCGCGCGCGACGCCATAGGTCCGCATGTAGTTGCGCGCAATCAGCGCAAAGCTCGCATTGGCGCCCCCTGCACCATAGGGATAGACCGCATCCTGGTTGAAACGCGAGAAATTCTCGAGCGTCAGGCGGAAGGAATCGACGTGGTTGGTATCGCCGGCCACGCACGCCACGATGTCGGCATCGTGCGCCTGCACCGCGCGCGCCGCCTTGCGCAACGCTGCGATGGCGCTGGCGCCGCCGAGCGGGATGGTGTCCAGCCATCTGACGCACAGCCCGAAATGCTGCGTCAGTCCGATCCCGCTGTCAGTCCCCATGGTGAAGCTGGAGACGCACAGGCCGTCGATGTCGGAAGCCTTGATGCCGGCCCGCGCGACCAGCGCGCTCAGCGCGCGGCCGATCCACCATTGCGCACTCTCGATTGAATAGCGCGCATAGGGGATCGTGACGGGAGCCGCCATCACGATGCCCTCATACGGTGTGCGCAGCGAATTCTTCACCAGCCGCCTGCCCTGCCTGCCCGCCTCAAATCATTTCCAGCTCCACATCGATACCGCCACGAGTCGTCTTCGAACAGGGGCACCTTCTCGGATCTCGTCACGTCTGGCTCTCCGGAGCTGGTCGGTTGTTCGGGCGCTAGCGCTTGTTGCGCGCGAGCATCGCCCGGAAATCGTCTCGGGCCTGGGCAGTGGCACGCTTGAAGCTCGGCCCGCGGCTCGGCTCGGTGCCGTTGAGCTGCCTCAGCTGTACCCACATCTCGGCGCTCTTCAACGCCACCGCAGCGCAGTTCACGACCGGTGCGTGCCCGACCTTCAGGCCGTGCTCGCGCCCGATCAAGAGGCCCGGCAGCACGCCGGCGGGGATCACCACATCGGCGCCGCGTTCGACCAGCGGCAGGGCGCAGGCGATAAAATCCTCGATCATTCGGGCGTGCGCCGCCTGATCGCCCGCGAACGCAGCCGCGAAATCCTCCGGCTTGCAACCGAGGCCAGTCACGTGAACGACCCGATCACGCAGGCCGTAACGCTCCGCCTGCTCGTAGTGCCAGACCTCGAAGACGGGATCGAGCGTCACGAGGCCGAGGCGCCGGCCGAGTTGCGAGGCCGCGAGCAGCGTCGCCTCGCCGGTCCCGATCACGGGAATGTCGAGCGTCGCGCGGAGCTCGTAAAGACCGGGATCCTGGAAGTGACCCATCACGAAGGCGTCGAACCCGCCCTCCTCGGCCGCGATGCCGTTATCGATCGCCTGAACCGCGCAGCGCAATTCGGCAAGCCGGCCGAACTCGCGATCCGGCGGCGAAATGCCCTCGACGTGAACCGTCGTGCCGGGCGCAGCGATCGTGTTGAGGTACTCCGACAGCCGCGCCATGTAGGGCGCGTTCACGCTCGCATCGACGAAACTCTGCCAGAAGATGCGCATCGCCCTTCTCCTCAAACGGTGACGGGAGCATCGGCCGTCGGCCTGCCGACGGAGATATTTCAACCATAAACTAATTGACCCGTCAAATGCGCAGCATGGAGCGAGCCAAGGGGTCCTCGCCATGACGACGCGTAGGCCCATTTTTCGGGGTCAAGGGATGAAGGAAATGGCGCGCTCTGACGGAATTGTATGCAGCAACATTTTTTTCTGACAGCCCCGTGACACGTGTTGACGGCGCCACGGAGAATACTTTAGGCTTTAAGTAATCGACCATCGGCCGCTGCCGGTGGCCAATAACGATGATGTTGCAGGGCACCGATTTTGAGAAACTCAATCGCGTGGACAACCGTCGGGCCTGAAGGGCCGGCAGCAGCATCGCCGGTCGCGCATCGCGGCTGCGGCATTCGATTTCCTTCGTTTCGACAGATGCACGCCGGTTGCCGCCAACCCGCCCGCTGTTCGAGCGGCACACCTCGCCATGGCCGCTGACGCCCCGGCCCAGCGAACTTCCCTCTCGCCGCGCCCGGCGTCTGGCGCTGCAGCAATGCCTTCAACCGGTTCGTGCACAGCGCGGGCTCCTGCCCGGCTGCCAGACATTCGTACCCAGCATCAACGGAGGACAACGCAAATGCGGCAGAAGACCCTGGGCTTACTCGCACTTGTCGCCGGCGTCTTCGCAGCACCGGCTGCGCAGGCTGACATCACAATCGGCTTCGTCACCTCGCTGAGCGGCAACGGCGCGTCGATCGGCATCCCCTACGGACGCGGCATCAATGCCGCCTATGAATACAAGAAGACGATCAACGGCGAGACCATCCGCCTGATCCAGCTCGACGACGGTTCCGATCCGTCGGCCGCGACGCGCAACGCGCGCAAGCTCGTGGAAGAAGAGAAGGTCGATTTGCTGATCGGCACCGCGACGACCCCTTCGACCATCGCGATGGCGGCCGTCGCCAGCGAATTGAAGGTGCCGATGATCTCGATCTCGCCGGTCGGCAAGCTACCGGACTCGCCGGAGCAATGGGTCGTCGCAGTGCCGCAGCCGGCGTCGCTGCTGGTCAAGATCGTCGCCGACCGGATGAAGCGCGACGGCATGAAGAACATCGGCTATATCGGCTTCTCCGATGCGTGGGGCGACCTCGTCTATAACGGGGCCAAGGCCGCCGAGCCCACCGACGACATCAAGATCCAGACCAACGAGCGCTATGCCCGCACCGATACCTCGGTGACCGCGCAGATCCTCAAGGTCATGGCTCCACGTCCCGATGCGGTGCTGATTGGCGGCTCCGGTACGCAAGGCGCGCTGCCCCTCATCACGCTCGCCGAACGTGGGTTCAAGGGCAATACCTACGGCACAGTGGCGCTGGTCAATCCGGACTTCGTCACAGTAGGCGGCAAGGCCGCCGAAGGCATTCAGGTCTCCGCCGGCCCCGTGATCGTGGCCGAGCAGCTTCCGGACGAGCATTTCGCCAAGAAAATCGCGCTCGATTTCCGCGCGGTCTACCAGAAGACCCACAACATTCCGACCACCGACGGGTTCTC
>DASVOL010000528.1:0-7979 GCA_036383375.1 Bradyrhizobium sp.
CCCGACATTACAAAGCTCGCAAAGGACCTGCGCACAGGCCACCGCGCCGCGCTGGCGCGGGCGATTACACTTGTGGAGAGCCGCCGCTCCGACCATCAGGCCGCTGCCCGCGATCTCGTACAGGCCCTGCTGCCCGACACCGGCAAGGCGGTGCGGGTCGGCATCACCGGCTCGCCCGGTGTCGGCAAGTCGACCACCATCGATGCGCTCGGCATGTTCCTGATCGAGCGCGGCCACAAGGTCGCAGTGCTCGCGGTCGATCCTTCCTCGGCGCGCACCGGCGGCTCGATCCTCGGCGACAAGACGCGGATGGCGCGGCTCGCCGTCTCCGACCAGGCTTTCATCCGGCCCTCGCCGTCCTCCGGCACGCTCGGCGGCGTCGCTGCGAAGACCCGCGAGGCGATGCTGTTGTGCGAGGCCGCCGGCTTCGACGTCGTGCTGGTCGAGACCGTCGGCATCGGGCAGTCCGAAACCGCGGTCTGCGACATGACCGATTTCTTCCTGGCGCTGATGCTGCCGGGCGCCGGCGACGAGCTGCAGGGCATCAAGAAGGGTCTCGTCGAGCTCGCCGACATGATCGCGATCAACAAGGCGGACGGCGACAACCTCAAGCGCGCCAACCTCGCCGCCGCCGACTATCGCAGCGCGCTGCACATCCTGGCGCCGCGCTCCGAGCACTGGCATCCGCCGGTCGAGACTTATTCCGCGCTAACCGGCGCCGGGCTCGACCGGCTCTGGCAGAAGATCCTCGACCACCGCACCGCGATGAACGCCTCGGGCGAATTCGAGGCCCGCCGGCGCGAGCAGCAGGTGAAGTGGATGTGGTCGATGCTGGAAGGCCGGATGATGGCGCGGCTGCGCAGCGACGCTGCGATCCGCGCCAAGGTCAAGAAGATGGAGGCCGAGGTCGCCGGCGGCCGTATCTCGCCCGCGGTCGCCGCCGAGCAGATCGCGGAGATGCTGCATTGAGCGGCAAACTGCGCATCCTCGTGACCGGCTTCGGGCCGTTCCCGGGTGCGCCGTTCAACCCGACCATGCCACTGGTGAAGCGGCTGATCGCCCTGCGCCGCCCGGCTTTCGACGACGTCGCACTGACCAGCCACATCTTCGACGTCACCTATGCTGCCGTCGATCGCGAATTGCCCGAGCTGATCGCAACGCATCGCCCGCAGGCGCTGTTGATGTTCGGCCTCGCCGGCCGGACCTCGCATCTGCGGATCGAAAGCCGCGCCCGCAATGCGGTAACGACCCGCTTCCCCGATGCCGGCCGCCAGCATGCGCGCAAGGGATCGATCGAAGGCCGCGCCGATGCGAAGCTGTTCGGGCCGCACAGCGAAAAGCTGCTGCGCGCGGCGCTGGCCACCGGCATCGATGCACGGATGTCGCGCGATGCCGGCAGCTATCTCTGCAATTATCTGAGCTGGCGCGCGATCGAGGCGGTGGAGAGGAACAACGGCCTGTACCTCGCACAGTTCATCCACGTTCCGCCGCTCGCCCGTGACGGCACGGCCGCATCAGGCAAATCATCCATCACGCTGGAAGCGCTGGTCGATGCCGGTGAAGCGATGCTGCTGGAGCTGGTGAAACTGGCGAGGCAGGCTGCGCGCGCGTGAGCGCGGACAGACCTCGAGCAGTTTTCATGGCCCCCGCAAACGAACGGCTAACCACGTGGCGACGGTTGCCTGCGCGAGGCATGGGAAGCCCAATCAACCAGTGATAGCATCTGCGTCCTGGACCTATCATAGGGAAATGCCGTGACTGGAACGACCAAGCCTGGCTTTCGGCTTCTGCTCATTGCGATCTGGATCATTCTCGTCGGCGCGCTCTTGGTATGGTTCACGCTCATGAACACAGCGGGCGGCGGTTCGCCATCCTGGGTGGTTAGTCTGATTGTGTCCTGGTTGCCATTCCTGGTGCTGATGGGCTTCTGGCTGTGGATCTCACGCAGGAGTTACCGCGGATCATCCGGGACGAGCTTGGTCGATCTCTATGAGCAGCAGGTCGCAGAATGCCAGCGCACGAATGCGCTATTGGAGAGGATCGCGACGGCTTTGGAAAAGCCGTCTGCGGGCTAGCTCGGACACTGGCGCATCG
The DNA here is from genome assembly GCA_036383375.1 of Bradyrhizobium sp. Classification (GTDB taxonomy): domain Bacteria; phylum Pseudomonadota; class Alphaproteobacteria; order Rhizobiales; family Xanthobacteraceae; genus Bradyrhizobium. Next base: position 2,095 of record DASVOL010000528.1, read on the forward strand.
GGGAATGAAAGATATGCGCTCGGGGACCTCTGCGCATCTCTGGATAATTGCTCTGGCACTCGCCGCAGCCGTCAGCCGGGCAACGGCGGCCGATGATCAACAGGAGTGCTTGAAAGGATCGAAGGAGACCGCCGCCGCGACGATCGCCGCCTGCACACGGGCGATCGAAAGCGGAGACTACAGTGATCGGAGCTTGTCCAAATTGTATCATCAACGCGGTTACTCCTGGTCATGGACAAACGACGCCGATCGGGTCGACCGCGCCTTCAAGGACTACACTGAGGCGATCCGGATTGATCCGAAAGCTGCCGACTCGTTGCTCAACCGGTCACATATCTACAACCAACGGCACGACTACGACCGCGCGATTGCGGACGCTAACCAGGCGTTCGAAAGCGGTCTGTCGCGCTATGGAAAGCAGGTCGGATACGGCGAGCGCGGCTATGCCTATCAGGCCAAAGGGGACAACGACCGTGCCATCGCGGACTATACCAGCAGTATCCAGCTGGATGCGAACAACAAGGCTACCCTCATCACGCGCGGCAACGCCTACTGGGCCAAAGGCGACCTTGATCGTGCCATCGCCGACTACGACCAGGCGATCGCGCTCGATCCGAAATATGCGCTCGCCTACTACAATCGCGCCACTGCATACCGGGTGAAGGGTGATCTCGATCGCGCCATCGCCGATTCAAGTCAGGCGATCGCTCTCTATCCAAGATACAGGGACGCCTACTATAATCGCGCCTACGCTTACCAAGCCAAAGGGGACCTCCAGCGCGCCATCGCCGACTACGATCAGATGATCGCGCTCGATCCGAACGACAACGACGCCCACAGCAATCGCGCCAAGGCCTACTGGTCCAAGGGCGATTTCCGTCATGCCATCGCGGACTCCGATCCGGGTCAGGTGTCGTCATGGCTTGCTACTGCTGTCTTTTTAGCGGCTGCGGCATGGCTCTGTCGCCGACTAGGCATGCAGGCGCGCGGACGGTTCTCCGGGCGGACAATGGTCGAGATTTGCGAACAGGAGGTCGCCGAAATGGAGCGCAAGAACGTCGCCCTGGAGAAGATCGCGGTGGCTCTGGAGAAGCGCTCGTTAGGTTAGCTCGGATTCCCGGCACGACGGTCGGGTGCGACACGTCGAGGATATTGGTAACCGGCGCCCCCTTGCGAAGTGCCGAAGTGACAGGACCATAAGCGCCTACGTGGCTCAGGCTGTCGTTGCCCACTGCTCTCTAAACGCATTGCAAAATGCGTCCGCATCTCTCGGCGTCACAATGACTTTCCGAAAAATGCCTCGGTCGCGATGAAGGAGGACATACGGCCCGAATGGACGGTTCACGAGATTAATGGCCCAGGTGAAAGCTGCCTCCCAAAAAGAGATCTTATCAAATCTCATGATCTCTTCGCGCGGGATCGCCCAAACAACAAATCTTTTGAGGATGACGAATTCGACGGCCGCGGCTCCTAGCCTGACCTCGCAGAAGTAATGGGAAAAGAGCTGCAAGCCTCCAAACAAAACCACGCCCATGGGGATCATGGCGAGGAATATGAGCGGTGCCGGGTTCGAGTGGTTCATGGGGCTGCGGACAACTGCACATCCTCGTCAACGCATAGCAGAATCTCCACGCACAACCTGTCGCGCGTGAGGAGCGTGCATGATTTCGGAATATTGGAAGAATATTCCTGAGTTGCCCGACGTGTCAAGTTGCCCTGTCGAACGTCGGCAGCCGCAGCCTACTTTGCATGGGGTTGTTTTCGATATTTTGGCAGCGCACGCCTGCGGCCGGGAATTCCTTCGCCATCACCCGCAGTTGCGAGGCAGGTCACCTCTCGTTAGCGACGCGCGCTGGCCTGCTGCACCCGCGATTAACCCTACCGCCAACAAACAGCCGACTGCGGCGGCATGTTCACCAGGCAGCGGCGCATTTCGCGTTACCTAATCGGCAACGAAGGTCACCGCTCGCGCCTTCAGCGAGGGCCATGCCCATGGACGTCAACCGCCGCCATCTGATCGGAGCTTCCGCCGCCGGCGTCGCCGGCGCAGTTGCGATGTCGCCGGATGCTGCGCGCGCCGCGCAGTCGGCCGGCTCGCTCGGCCGCGACGTCACGCAATATGGCGTCCGTCCCGGCAGCCCGGACGACCAGACCCGTAATTTGCAGCGCGCGATCGATGACGCCGCGCGGGCGCAGGTGCCGCTGGCGTTCCCGCCCGGCGTCTACCGCACCGGCCTGTTGCGGCTTGCGCCCGGCAGCCAGTTGATCGGCGTCCGCGGCGCCAGCCGGCTGGTGTTCAATGGCGGCGCCTCGCTGCTGGAGGGCGAAGGCGCCGGCGGCATCGTCCTGATGGGCCTGTCCTTCGACGGCGGCAACGTCCCGTTGCCGGCGCGGCGCGGCCTCGTGCATTGCCTGTCCGGCCGCGACATCCGCATCACCGATTGCCAATTCACCGGCAGCGGCGGCGCCGGCATCTGGTTCGAGCAGATGTCGGGCGACGTCAGCAACAACACCTTCACCGATATCGCGAGCACCGCGCTGGTGTCGTTCGACGCGCTCGGCCTGATGGTCGCGCGCAACACCATCAAGGGCACGAGCGACAACGGCATCGAGATCCTGCGCACCGCGATCGGCGATGACGGCTCGATCGTCGCCGACAACCGCATCGAGGACATCAAGGCCGGCCCCGGCGGCTCGGGACAGTACGGCAACGCCATCAACGCCTTCCGCGCCGGCAATGTGATCGTGCGCGGCAACCGCATCAAGAACTGCGACTTCTCGGCGGTGCGCGGCAATTCGGCCTCCAACATCCACATCACGGACAACAGCGTCAGCAATGTCCGCGAGGTCGCGCTCTATTCGGAGTTCGCGTTCGAGGCCGCGGTCATCGCCAACAACACGGTCGATGGCGCCGCGATCGGCGTCTCCGTGTGCAATTTCAACGAAGGCGGCCGCATCGCGGTGGTCCAGGGCAACATCATCCGCAATTTGTTGCCGAAGCGCCCTGTCGGCACCGACCCGAACGACGGCGCCGGCATCGGCATCTATGTCGAGGCCGACAGCGTCGTCACCGGCAATGTGATCGAGAACGCACCGACCTTCGGCATCGTCGCCGGCTGGGGCAAGTATCTGCGCGACGTCGCGATCTCGGGCAACGTCGTGCGCAAGGCTCTCGTCGGCATCGGCGTCTCGGTGATGCCGGGCGCCGGCACCGCGCTGATCAACAACAACATGATCTCGGAAACCCCGCGCGGCGCGGTGGTCGGGCTCGACCACGCCCGTCCGATCACGACCGACTTGTCAGTCGGTGACGCCCAGCAATATGCGCAGCTGGTGGTCGGCGCCAACGCGGTGCGGCGCTGACAGATTGTTGTTCGGACGCGTTTTCTTCACGCGAACCGAAGGCCACTTCGCTTGAAAACGCTCTGGTCGGCCCTACAGCGCGTTGCGCAGCAACGGATAGCGCCGCTGGATGGTGTCGAGATCGAGCACCGGCGGCGGCATGACCGGAGGGGGCATCTCCAGCGGCGGCGCGTCGGCCACAACGGGCGGCTGCTCCAGGACCTCGGCCGCCGTTTCCATCGCGGCCGCGACTGCGGTCATCGCCGCCTCGGCCAATGTCGCCGTCTCGGAGCGGCGCTGCGACACCGGCGAGAGATCGGGCGGCGGCAGCTTCGACTTGCCGCGACCGAGCCACGACAGATCGATCGGCGAATTGTCGAGGGAAGCTTCGCGGGTCAGCAATTCCCGCCAGATGTCGACGGCGGCCCGTGCTTCCCTGATGTTTTCGAGAAAGGCCTGCTCGCTGTGATAGCGGCGCCAGCGTCCGGTTTCGAACAGCTCGTTGAGGTGCTCCAGCCTTTGCTCGGCGAGGTTGCACCAGCGTGCAACGATCTCCTGGCCTCTGGCCACGTCGGTCCGATGTGTCATTCAACTTGCCCGCAAGGAAAGAAACGGACGCAGACGCAACCGAACCGAATCAACTGGACGTGACACCGATATTCTGTGGAAAAGGTAAATAAAGTCTAACTAAATTCTTAATCGCGGACGGGCGATCAAAGAAGTCCGCTCAACTACGGAGTTTGTTGCCCGAACCATCGTCAAGTCATCGACTTGCATGGTGGCGATGCGCGTCGCCTCCGAACGCTGCGCAGGCGAGCGATCCACAGCAAACCGCCGTTGCCGCGCGTATGACGTCGCGATCATGCAGCGCGACCGCGTCCGGCCAATGCGTCATGCAAGGGTGCCCCCAAAATTAAAGACCCGTCCGGGGGGACAACCGGACGGGTCAAAGCCATATGGGCGCTTGGGGTGGATGGGCGCTCGCGCCTGATATAGCCGGGGAGGGATAAACCGCTCCCACAAACATAAGTCGTGAGAGGACGGCGGACGTTCAAATCGCCGGCGATTTTTTTAACCTTTTCGCCGCCCGGTTCCATCGCACCGCTGACGGCATCCGATACGGGAAATCACTGCGCGGCACGGTGATTTGCCGCGGAATCGTCGGATGCGACCGATGGCGCGGCTTCATTCAACGCACGGCTCACGGAAGTGTTATTGCCGTCCGCTGCCTGTGCAGGCTGCGACGGTTTGTCCGCGGTCACCGCGACGTGCGCATTGGTCGCCGCCATCACCGCGGCAAGCGCGTCCGCCTCCCCCGCCCCGAACAGATCGTCACGTCCGGGTGCCCCGAGGTCGCGGGCCGTGCCGGTCAGGACCTTGCGCACCTCGGCGGGTTTCAATGCCGGACTGCGCTCCAGCACCAGCGCCGCGATGCCGCTGACGAACGCGGCCGAAAAGGAGGTGCCCGACATCAGTTGGTACTTGCTGTCCGGCACCGGCACGAGGAGATCGGCGCCCGGCGCCGCCAACGTGATGTAGCTGCCGCGGTTCGAAGCCGCCATCAAGTGCTCGCCGGCATCGATACCGCCGACCGCGATCACCTCGGGATTGGCGGCCGGATACAGCGGCGGCGATTTCGGGCCGGCATTGCCGGCCGCCGCAACCAGCACGACGTCCCTCGCCGCGGCGGCGGCCACAGCGCGCGCGATCAGTGCATCCTGCGGTCCGGCAAAGCTCATGTTCACGATCTGCGCGCCGTGCGCCACCGCGTAATCAAGGCTCCTGAGGATCACATAGGACGTGCTCTCGGCGCCGCCGGTGGCCGCGCCGAAGGCACGGATCGCCAGGATCCGCACTTCCGGCGCACTCCCCGTCAGCCTGAGGCGCGCCGCGATCACACCGGCGACGGCGGTGCCGTGGGCATGCGGGCCATCCTTGCTGCCGAGCGCATCGAAGGTATCCGCGACCGTGTTGGCCAGTTCCGGATGGGCGGCATCGACACCGGAGTCGATCACGGCGATGGTGACGTTCATGCCACGCGCCAGCCGGTGCGCCTCGGGCAGATGCAGCTGCGCCTGGGCATATTGCGCCGGGTCACTGCCGCCCGCCGCAGCCTTCTGGTCCTGCAGCGCGTAACGGTAGTTGGGCTGCACGGAGCGGACGCTGCTGTCGCTGGCGAGCTCGCGCGCCACCGCATCGACGGAGCGATTGCCGGCGGTGCGGAACAGGCCGATCGTCGCGCCCAGCAGCGGGATGTTCTGCGAGGCGATCCGCCTCAGGCCATGGCGCCCCGCCAGCGCGTCGGTCTGGGTCTCGGTCAATGCGCCATCGATCTCCGCCACCAGTTCGTTCGGCACGGTTCGCGTGGCCGCCACGTCCTGCGCGCGGCTGCTGCCGCCACTGCCGGCCCTGCCCTTCCGCGCAGCGCCCTTGCCGCCACCTTGGGCGCCCCGATAGACCGTTTCAGTCCAACGCCTTCCCGATATACTTCCGGGCGCTTTTTTCCACATATTTCCCACAATCCGAATTGCCGATGGAACCCG
>DASVOL010000529.1:0-3648 GCA_036383375.1 Bradyrhizobium sp.
GCGCTGATGATGCGGGAAGTCGTGAAACACGACGTCATGCAGCTCGACATTGGCAAGATAGGTTCCAACGGCACCGCGCAACCAGGCGGACAGCCGCCCGGCGTGATCGTCCGCGGCCCGCTCACTGACCGAGGCGGCAACACGGGAGAGGAAGTCCTGCGTGAAGCGGGCGCGCAGGGCGATGACGACATCGGCCTTGGTCGAGAAGTAGTGATAGAAGGTGCCCTTCGCGACGCCGGCCCGCGTGACGATGTCGTCGATCGTGGTGGCTTCGATGCCCTTCGCAATGAACAGGGCCGCGGCCGCCGACATTAGGTCGTCGACCCTGACCTCGGCGGGCTGCGTGCGCCGCGAATGTTGCGATGTGCCAGTGGTCCCCGCCTGCCGCTTCCCGATCATGTCGTCAGCATCCATTCGCCCCTGATATCCGATTCTGAGATCGCATAATTAGAATGTCTTTGAAATAGCTTAGATGAATTGACCGACCGTCAGTCGATGAATATTTCTGCCTCGCCGCCGGCCGGATCGACCCGATCAGCACGGTCCGGCGCCGTCATCATGAGGAAGCTTCCATGAAATTCTTCCGCCAAGCCGAGCCCGGCATCTTCATCGCGACCGGCCGTCTGCAAACCGAGCAGGACGGCTGCGACTGGACCGCGGAATACGCCGAGCTGCTTGCGGCGAACCGTCCGCTCGCCGTGATCGTCAACGTCAACGATCAGCCGGAGGTCGCCGCCGGCAAGCCGATGGTGCTGTGGATGAAGGCGCGCAAGGCCGAGCTCGGACGGCTGATCCGGGTCACCGTCTACATCGCCGATGACGACGAGGAGCGCGCCGAGCTCGAGCGCACCCTTCCGGGCAGGGCCAAGGCGTTGCCCTATCCAGCCGCGATCGCCGCCAGCGAGGCCGACGCGCTCTTCCTCGCGCGCGCCAGCCTGACCTAGCTCACGCCTCGAGCGCGACGAACCTGAACGCGTCGCCGTCGCGCTTGATGTGGCCGGCATTGAAATGCCCGCCGATCACCAGTGTCGGCGTGTCGGCAAAGCGCGAGAACAATTCGCGCCGCGTCACCGCCGATTGCTTCTGGTCGGAGTCCGCGGTCGACGACCAGTCGAGGTGATACATCTGGCAGGGATGATGCGCGACGTCGCCGGTGAGCAGTCCTTCCGCGCCGCCGGACTTGATGTGGATGCTCATATGGCCGGGGCTGTGTCCCGGCGTCGGGATCAGCGTGATCTCCTCGGTCAGGCGATGATCGCTCGGCACCAGCTCGGCCTTGCCGGCATCCGCGATCGGCTTCACCGAGTCGGCGAACACGGCAGCATGCGTGGCATCGTCGCTGTGGTCGCGCCAGTGCTCGAATTCGGTCCTGCCGAACACGTAGCGCGCATTGCCGAAGGTCGGCACCCATTTGCCGCCGACGAGTTTCGTATTCCAGCCGACATGGTCGACATGCAGATGCGTGCACAGCACGGTGTCGATGCTGTCAGGCGCAAAGCCGGCCGCGGTCAGCTTCTCCAGGAACGGATCGTTTCGGTTGTTCCAGGTCGGCACGTTGCGGCCCTGCTTGTCGTTGCCGAGCCCGGTGTCGACGATGATGCGGTGCTCCGGCGTCTCGACCAGCAGCGAATGGATCGACATTTTCAGCCGGCCATCCTCATTGGCGAAATGCGGGATCAACCAGGGCAGGCTCTGGATCTCTTCCCGGCCGGCCAGCGGCAGGATGAAGCGTGTGCTGCCGACGGTCTCGAGCTCGACGACTTTTGTGATCTTGACCTTGCCGATCGTCCATTGCATGCGGCGTGTCCTCGGTTTTTTGTTTGTGGCCGGATCATGCGGGTTTCCGCGCGCCGGGAGAGGTGGAAGAGAGCGCGTGCCTGTTATCGCGCGCAGTCGACGATCACGGTGCCGATCTTGTCGCCCTTCTCGACGGCGAGATGGGCCTCGGCGGTCTCGGCCAGCGCGAATTGGCCGGCGATGTTGTGCACGCGGGTGCCCGACTCCAGCCATTTGGTGATGTCGGCCTGCGCGGTGGCGAGCAGCGGTGGCGGCAATGCGAACAGCACCAGCGAGCGCACCGTGATGCACTTCTCCATCAATTCGCGCACCGGCAGCACCGGCGTACGGTTACCGTTGGTGGCGTAGACCGCGATCGTCGAGTTCAACGCCATGATCTTCAGCGTGGTCGCAAGGTTGCCGCCGAAATCGACGTCGATCACGCGGTCGACGCCGCGGCTCTCGGTGAAGGCCATCACCTTGGAGACGACGTCCTCGGTCCGGTAGTTGACGACCGTATCGGCGCCGGCAAGCCGTGCCTCGACGTCCTTGACCTCTGAGCTTACCGTCGCGACCACGCGCGCGCCGCCCCATTTTGCGAGTTGCACCGCATAGTGGCCGACCGCGCCGGCGCCGCCGGCGACCAGCACGGTTTGGCCGGAGATCGGACCGTCGGCAAACAGCGCGCACCACGCCGTCATGCCGGGGATGCCGAGCGTTGCGCCGGCCGCGAACGACACGTTTGGCGGCAGCGGCGTCACCAGATAATCGGCGAGCGTGATGTACTCGGCCGCGGTGCCGAAGGCGCGGCCGTTGCGCTGGCCGTTGAACAGCCAGACGCGGTCGCCGACGGCAAAGCGCGTCACGCCTTCACCGATCTGGTCGATGATCCCGGCGCCGTCGCTGTTCGGGATCACGCGCGGAAATTCCATCGCGCGATAGTTGCCGCTGCGGCGGCCGACATCGGCAGGATTGACGCCTGACGCCTCGAGGCGAACCCGGACTTCGCCCGGGCCCGCGTCCGGCGTCGGCATCTCGCCGACGGTGAGTACCGTCGGCGCCGCGCCGGTTCGTTCGTACCAGACGGCTCTCATCTAGCGCCCCTTTCCGAAGTTCGTGAACTCGTCCAGCGACCTCTTGCGCGAACTTCGGAAAGCAAGAGGGCGCTAGCAAGAGTTATGAGCCTCTAGTGCCGCTTGATCGATTTGAAGCTCCCAATCGGCCTTGCCGCATACTCCGCAGGAGCTTCAAATCGGCGGCACTAGAGCGTGCCGGGGAAGGCGCCGCCGTCGAGCAGCAGGTTCTGTCCGGTGATGAAGCCGGCCTTGGCGCCGCACAGGAAGGCGCAGGCGTAGCCGAATTCGTCGGGATGGCCGAAGCGGCCGGCGGGGTTCAGCTTGGCGCGCTCGGCCAGCACCTGCTCGGCCGAGATGCCGCGCTTCTCGGCCTCGGGCTTTGCGGTGCCGCGCAGACGGTCGGTCTCGAACGGGCCCGGCAGCAGGCCGTTGATGGTGACGTTGTTGATCACGGTCTTGCGCGACAGGCCGGCGACGAAGCCGGTGAGGCCGGCGCGGGCGCCGTTGGACAGGCCGAGGATTTCGATCGGCGCCTTCACCGCCGCCGAGGTGATGTTGACGATGCGGCCGAACTTGCGCGCCATCATGCCGTCGACGGTCGCCTTGATCAGCTCGATCGGTGTCAGCATGTTGGCGTCGATCGCCTTGATCCAGTCGTCGCGGGTCCAGTTGCGGAAATCGCCGGGCGGCGGGCCGCCGGCATTGTTGATCAGGATGTCCGGTTCGGGGCAGGCCTTGAGCACGGCTTCGCGTCCAGCCGGCGTCGTGATGTCGCCGACGATCTCGGTGACGGTGA
>DASVOL010000530.1:0-33385 GCA_036383375.1 Bradyrhizobium sp.
GCGTAGGAGAACTCGCCCTGCTCGATCCTGATGTCGTATTGCCCGTGCGGGAATGCGGCGCGTGCGTCCAAGAGTTCATCGGCATCGACCGGGAAGAAGCGGATCTTGTCGAAGAACCGCAGCAGCCAGGGATGACCCGGCTCGAACACTTTCGTGGTACGCCACGTGTTCCAGACCTGGATGGTACGGCCGAACAGCTGGTAGCCGCCGGGCCCTTCCATGCCGTAGATGCACATATAGGCGCCGCCGATGCCGACCGCGTTCTCCGGCGTCCAGGTCCGTGCCGGATTGTATTTCGTGGTCACGAGGCGATGCCGCGGATCGAGCGGGGTCGCCACCGGTGCGCCAAGATAGACGTCGCCGAGGCCGAGCACGAAATAATCCGCGTCGAACACGATCCGGCGGACATCATCCTCGCTGCCGAGCCCGTTGATGCGCCGGATGAACTCGACATTCGACGGACACCATGGCGCGTCGGCGCGGACCAGCTCCTGATATTTGCGCATCGCAAGCTCGGCCTGCGGATCCCGCCACGACAGCGGCAGATGCACGGTGCGGCTCGGCACCCGCATCGCGTCGACCGGCGGTAGGTCGCGTTCGATCCGCCTGAGCACGTCGAGCAGCTTCGTTCGCGACAGCGCTGTGCCGTCATAGTGGATCTGCAGCGAGCGGATGCCGGGCGTGAGGTCGATCAAGCCGCCGAGCTTCGCTTCCTCCAGCGCCTGCGCCAGCACATGGACGCGCAGCCGCAGCGCGATGTCGAGCTCCATCGGACCGTACTCGACCAGCAGATTGTCGTCGCCGGCGCGCCGGTACACCACCGGGATCGGGCCGTCATCGTTGCGGCCGACGATGGCGGCGCCGAGCTCGGGCGCGCGCAACACCGTGGGGCCGGCGACCGGATCGTCGCGTTTCGCCGGCACGAAGCGGACGGTGTCGCCGGGCTTGAGCTGACCGACCTTCCAGAGTTCGTCGCGCGCGACGACCGCCGGACAGACGAAGCCGCCGAGACTCGGTCCATCCGGTCCCAGAATGATCGGCATATCGCCGGTGAAATCGATCGAGCCGACTGCATAGGCGTTGTCGTGGATGTTCGACGGATGCAGCCCGGCCTCGCCGCCATCGGCGCGGGCCCAGCGCGGCTTCGGGCCGATGAGTCGCACGCCGGTGCGGGCGCTGTTGAAGTGTACCTCGTAGCTCGCGGCGAACAGCGTTTCGATGTCCTCGTCGAGGAAGAAATCCGGCGCGCCATGCGGGCCATAAACCACGCCGATCTGCCACGCCGAAGTCAGCTCCGGCTGCTCGTCCTCCGCAGCGCGCCGCGGCGCGGCAAGGCTCGACGTCTCGGCACCGATATGCAGCACGTCGCCGGCCTTCAGCGAGCCCGTCGCATGGCCGCCGAAGGCGCCGAGCGCGAACACGGCGCGCGAGCCCAGGATCTCGGGCACATCAATGCCGCCACGCACTGCGAGATACGCGCGCTGGCCCGGGCCCTTGATGCTGCCGATGGCAAGCGTTTGGCCCGCGCGCACCGCGACCGGCTCGTCATGGGCGACCTCGGCACCATCGAGCGATGCCTTCATCTGCGCACCCGAGAGCGCGACGATTGCATCGGTGTTGAAGCGCAAGGTTGGCCCGTTGACCGTCAGTTCCAGCGCGGTCGTCACTTCCGGATTGCCGACCACGCGGTTGGCAAGCCGGAACGACCGCTCATCCATCGGACCGCTCGGCGGTACGCCGACATGCCAGAGGTGTAGGCGGCCGGGCAATTCCTGCACCCCGCTCTGCGCACCCGGTGCGACGACGTCGATAGTGCGCGGGCGATAGGCGAACGTGCCGAGCACGCTGGTCGCGACCTGCCCGCTCCGGAACACGTCGGACGCCGCGATGGCGCGGAGATAATCCAGATTGGTCTCGATCCCGGCGACCACCGTGTCACCCAGCGCCTGCGTCAGCTTTGCGATCGCGGCCTCGCGCGTTTCGGCCGAGACGATGATCTTGGCCAGCATCGGATCATAGAACGGCGACACCTCGGTGCCGGTCTCGATCCACCCGTCGATCCGCGCGTCCGGCGAAAAACTGACTTGTGTCAGGCGGCCCGCGCTCGGGCGAAAGCCCGCGCCCGGATTCTCGGCATAGAGTCGCACCTCGATCGCCGCGCCCTTCGGCGTCAGCGCGCCGGCCTTGCCGAGCACGTCCTCGCTGGCCGCCTGCCGGATCATCCACTCAACGAGGTCGACGCCGGTGACCTCTTCGGTGACGGGATGCTCGACCTGGAGCCGGGTGTTCACCTCCAGAAAGTAAAAATCCTCGCGCGCGACGTCATAGATGAATTCCACCGTGCCGGCGGATTCGTAAGACACCGCCTTGCCGAGCGAGACCGCGGCCGCGTGCAGCCGTTGCCTGATCTCGGCGGAAAGCCCCGGCGCGGGGGTCTCCTCAAAGACCTTCTGGTTGCGCCGCTGCAACGAGCAATCGCGCTCGCCGAGCGCGACCACGTCGCCCTTGCCGTTGCCGAAGATCTGCACCTCGATGTGGCGGGCTTGGGCGACGAACCGCTCGAGATAGACCCGGGCATCGCCGAAGCTTGCCCGCGCCGTGCGCTGCACCGATTCGAACCGTTCGCGCAGCGTTGCCATGTCGTGGCAGAGCTGCATGCCGATGCCGCCGCCGCCCGCGGTGCTCTTCAGCATCACCGGAAAGCCGATCCTCTCGGCTTCGCGCACTGCCTCGTCGATGGTCTCCAGCAGGCCGGAGCCGGGCAGCAGCGGCACGCCGCTGCGCTCGGCGATCTCGCGCGCGCGGTGCTTGAGGCCGAAGGCGTCGAGATGCTCAGGCCGCGGCCCGATGAACTTGATGCCATGCTCGGCGAGGCGTTCGGCGAAGCGGCGGTTCTCCGACAGGAAGCCGTAGCCGGGATGCACCGCCTCGGCGCCCGTGGCAAGGCACGCCGCCATGATCGCATCGACGTTGAGATAGCTCTCGGCGGCCGGCGCCGGACCGATGCGCACCGCCTCGTCGGCCTCGAGCACCGGCCGCGTGAAGCGGTCGGCGTCGGAATAGACCGCGACCGAAGAGATGCCCATGCGGTGCAACGTCTTTCCGATCCGCCCGGCGATCTCGCCGCGGTTGGCAATCAGGACCTTGCTGAACATGCCTCACGCCTCCGGCTCGAAGATCGTGACCTGTACCGGCGTCGGGAAGAAGCCGTTGCAGGGATTGTTGATCTGCGGGCAGTTCGAGATCAGGCACAGCACGTCCATCTCGGCCACCAGCTCGATGGCGTCGCCCGGTTTGGAGACGCCGTCGACCACGGTGAAATTGCCGGCGGGATCGATCGGCACGTTCATGAAGAAGTTCAGATTCGGCACGATGTCTCGCTTCGACATGCCGTATTTCGCAGCTTCCAGCACGAAGTTCTCGCGACAGGCATGCTGGTAGCGGGTCGGGTGCCCGAACCGCACCGTGTTGCTCTCGCAGGAGCAGGCGCCGGCCGAGGTGTCGTGCAGGCCGCAGCTGTCGGCGGTGACGCGCAACATCACCCGGCCCTCGTTGGACATGATCCGGGTGCCGAGCCCGACATAGGCCGAGCCTTGCGCGCGCAGCGTATCCTGCCCGCTGTAGCGCTCCTGATAGTCGTCGGCGCGATAGAACAGCGTGTCGACCGCCTGCTGGCCATGGGTGTCCGTAATCCGCAGCGTCTGGCCCTTGCGGATGACGGCGGACCAGGGTTTGCGCGCGGGAATTTCGACGTCGAGAACGATGCGGCCGCGAGTCTGAGCGAACTGTGTGGTCATCGCACGGCTCCTTCGCCGGTCTCGCCGAGATACAGCGCGTTGTTCTGATAGGCGCGGATCGCCTCGGCCGTCGCAGTACGGCACAGATCATCGGCCGCGGGCGCGGTCGCACGGTAACGCACGATCTCCACGCTCGCTCGCGGATAGCCTTCCGCGGGATCGAGTGGATGCGGACAGTTCGACAACGCAATCAGCAGGTCCATCTCCGCGCGCAGATCGACGACATCTCCCTTTTGCCGTCGCGCGCCGGACCAGACAAACCTGCCGTCCGCATCGATCGCAACCGGTGCAAAGAAGCTGATGCAGGGATGGACGTCGCGGCGATCGAGCCCGAGCTTCGCCGCGGCGAGGATGAAATTGTCGCGCGTATTGCGGAAATCTCCTTCGCCGTATTTCGCCTGATTGGTCGCAGCCGTCGAGCCGCCGACCACCGCATCATGCGCCGCGCTGCTGTCCTCGGTGATGCCGAGCAGCGCGCGGCCCATATCCGATAGCAGGACGCGGCCCTTCTGCAGCCGCGCCGCCCACTGCACCTTGATGGTGTCGGCGTGATTGAGCCGCTCCGAAGGATCGACCGCATTCCAGGCGAGCAGGCTGACGGCCGATGTCCCCGACGCGTTGACGATGCGCAGCGTATCGCCGCGGTTCAACCGGGTGGTCCAGTACCAGCCGGCGGGAATCACCTCGCGATGGATGATCGCATCGGCAGCGATCGGCGCCGTATCGCGCGAAGTCGGCGCGGGCAGCGCGCGCGGCGCATGCTCCTGCCCCGCCGCTTTCAGCTCGTTGTAGCGTCGGGTGTGCGCCGCGATCTCGGCCTTCTGTTCCTCTGTGAGGATCATGGTTGCTCCTTCAAGACGAGAGCGCCGGGCCGTCCCGGCTGATGCTCCTGGTCTGACCGGGTCGTCCCGGTCGGAGCTGGTCGAACTGACGACCGCAACTCGGCGCTGCGGCGTGGAAAGATCTCGAGATCGCGCGACACCGTGGCGCCATAGCGCTCGCGCTCCTCCGGCCGGTTGCGCTGCCGCTCCAGCGCGATCACGCGGGTCGCGAGCCCGAACGCTTCGCTGAGGTCATGCGTCACCATCACGACCGTCAGATGGGTCTCGTTCCAGAGCCGCTTCATCAACAGATGGATGTCGGCGCGGATGCCCGGATCGAGCGCGCCGAACGGCTCATCGAGCAGCAGGATTTTTGGGCCACGCATGATCGCCTGCGCCAGCGCGAGGCGCTGCTGCATGCCGCCCGACAGCGCGGACGGATACTTGCCCTCCTGACCAGCGAGGCCGACCTCGGCGAGCAGCGCCATGGCCTCGTCGGTGGCGGCACGGCGCGCGGCGCCGAACAGGCGGCCGGTGAATTTGGCGTCGCGCAATTCGCGGCCGAGCAAGACGTTCTGCAGCACGGTCAGATGCGGAAACACCGAGTAGCGCTGAAACACCACGCCGCGATCGGCATCCGGCTCGCCGGGCAACGGCTTGCCGTCGACCAAAATCTGCCCGCGGCTCGGCTGCTCCTCGCCGAGCAGCATGCGCAGCAGCGTGGTCTTGCCACAGCCGGACGGACCGACCAGCGCTATGAAGGCACGCGGCTCGACCTCCATCGTGATGCGCTCGAGCACGATGTGGTCGCCGTATTCCTTCCAGACGTCATCGAACTGGATCGCGCTCATTCCGCCCTCACCGACGCAAACCAGGGAAACAGCCTGCGCTGCATGAGACGCAGGCCGACATCGATCAGGAACGCCAACAGCGTGATCCAGGCGACGTAGGGGATGATGACGTCCATCGCGAGATAGCGCCGTACCAGGAATATCCGGTAGCCGAGCCCGGAGTCGGATGCGATCGCCTCGGCGGCGATCAGGAACAGCCAGGCCGGGCCGAGCTGCAGACGCAACACGTCGATCAGCCGCGGCAGGGTTTGCGGCATCGCGACGCGCAGCGCGATCTGCCAGGTCGAGGCGCCGAGCGTCTGCGCCTTGACGATCTGCTCGCGCGGCAGCTCCTGCACCTTCATGGCGAGGTCGCGGATCATGCAGGGCAGCGTCCCGATCACGATCAGCGCGATCTTGGAATTCTCCCCGAGGCCCATCACGATGAACAGGATCGGCAACAGCGCCAGCGGCGGCACCATCGAGGTGACCGACACGAACGGCCCGAGCAGGGCATTGGCGCCCGGCAACAGCCCGATCACGATGCCGAGCACCAGCGCCGCCACCGTCGAGATCGCCAGCGCCGACCCCAGCCGCCCCAGGCTGGCGACGGTGTCGGAAGCCATCAGATAGCTGCCAGTGCGCGGATCGACCTCGAACGCCATCTGCTTGACGGCCTGCACCATGTTGGGCAGCGCCGGCAGCAGCTTGTCGTTCGGGTTCTGCGCAAGCCGCGCGCTGGAGCCGGCGAAGTAGGCGATTGCGACCAAAAGGAACGGCAGCGCGAGCAGATAGAATCGCGTCTGCCGTCCCGGCCGTATGTTCACAAGTCGCATGTCCGGCTCCTGCTCGAAGCAATGCTACGTGGTCAGAGCTTGCCCTTGGCGGCTTCGTCCATGTAGGTCGGGTCGAAGCGCAGCTTGACGTTCGACTTGTCGCCCAGCACCGACTTGTCGGCGAGTTCGATCCCGACCGCGTCGGCGGACTTGGCGCCCTTGCCGAGCAGATCCTTGTCGAACAGGAACTTGCGGACGCGGTCCATGGTCACGCCGATGGTCTTGCTGCGCGTAAAGGCCTCGGCGTCCGTTGCCTTGTCGAACAGTTTTGTGGTCGAGAGCTGGCTGTCGAAACCGGCGAGATCAGTGCCGGACGCCTTGGCCATCGCCTCTTTGGCGGCCTTTGCCGAGGGATCGTTCGCCGTCATTTTTGACAGCGTCTCGTACCAGATGCCGACCAGCGCCTTGGCGAAATCAGGATTGTCCTTGGCGACCGCCGTGTTGACCACCATCAGGTCCATGATCTCGCCGGGGATCTGCGAGGAGTCGAACACCTTCTTTGCATCCGGCGAGCCGAGGATTTCCGTCACGATCGGATTCCAGGTCACGACCGCATTGACGTCAGGTGTCTTGTAGGCGGCGGCGATATCGGCATCGGAGGTGTTGACGACCTTGACGTCCTTCTCGCTCAGCTTGCTGGTCTCGAGCGCGCGGGCCAGCAGATAGTGCGACACCGAGAATTCGACCAGGTTGACCGTCTGCCCCTTGATCGCGGCGAGATCCGACTTGTTCTTGAGGATCACGGCGTCGTTGCCGTTGGAGAAATCGCCCATCACCACCGCAGTGGTGTCGACGCCACCGGCGGCAGGAATCGACAGCGCATCCATGTTGGTGATGGTGACGGCGTCATAGCCGCCGGCGGTGTACTGGTTGATCGATTCGACGTAGTCGTTGAACTGCTTGACCTCGATCGTGATGCCGTATTTGTCGGCCCACTTCTTGACGATGCCGGTGTCGGCCGCATAGCCCCACGGCATCCATCCGACATAGATCGACCAGGCGACCTTGAAGCTTTTCTTCGGTGCGGCGTCAGCCACGGATGCGGCCGCGAGCACGATCGCGCAGCCGGTGACAACAGAGCGGAGGAAGAAAGAGAACTTGTTCATTGCCGATCCCTCTTGCGAAACTTCACAAAAAAGGGACTGGCGAAAAGACCATCGCTCCGCCAATCCCTTGGCTAACGAGGTCTCCCGGGCTTTTATCCCGCCGTGCACCTGCGGGGATGTCTCCCCCGCAAGCGGCTGCTCTCGGACCAGCACCTTGCTTCGCAAGATCGGAACCCTAGCGGCCAACTCGACGCCATTGATGCACGAGGCGTGCCACACCACCCGCGTTTGAATCTCATGAGATTTTTCGGCGCGCACGGCGCGGCCGCGAGAGCGCTCTGCTTAAAAACTACGCAGGGCTGCCCAGAATTGGCTCTGTCATTCCGTCACGGGCGTCAGCAGGATGCCGCTGTCGCTGATGTCGAGGGGAAATTCGATGCGGATGCTCTTGAGGGCCCTTTGGCGCGGGCTGCATGGCCGCTACGGCCTGACGCCGCGATGCGACGTCGGCGGTCCGGCGCGGACCAGGCTCTGACGCGCGTGACCGGTCAGCCCTTCACGGTATTGATCGCTACGCTTTCCTTGTAGGCCGGCCGGGCCGTGACGCGGTCGAGATAGGGCGTTGCGACCTCGCAAACCCCGACACCGTAATCGATCGCCCAGACCAGGCAGGTCGTCAGCAGGATATCCGCGCTGGTGAACTGATCGCCCATCAGATATTGCCGGCCGTCCGACAAGGCGACTTCGACGTGGCGGAGTTGCTGGCGAAAATACTCGGCCGCTTTCACGACCACGTCAGGCGCATGGCCGTAGATGTGGGCGAGGCCCTGGACGTCATGGCGGCGCATCACATAGAGGCTGGTCGAGTCGAGTTCAGCCACGATGAAGAAGCACCATTCCAGCCATCGTGCGAAATCGCGCTCCTCGACGGGAACGAGCGAGATGTTCGGGTTGGAGTAATGGCGCGCCAGATAGGCGACGATGGCCGCACTCTCCCCGATCGTGAAGTCGCCGTCCTGCAGCAGGGGAATCTTCTGCCGCGGATTGAGCAAGGTGTATTCCGGCGTCTTGGTCTCGCCGGAACGCGGCAGGATCGGCTTGCAGTGATAGTCCAGCCCCAATTCGTGCAATGCCCAATGGGCCCGGATCGTCCGCGATGTCCCCACCCCCCATAACGTCAGCGTCTCCGGCATGGCGTCACCATTTCTCGACGGAGGGACGCAGATCGAGTTCATGGCTCCATCCGTCGCGGGTCTGCTGGTGCACGAACCAGTAAGCCTCCGCGATCGAGGACGTCCGTGTCAGCGTGTCAGGCGGAATCTCAGATGCGTCGACGCCCGTGGCGGCCTTCATCCGCTGATGGATGGCCGGGCTGTCGACACCGGCATCGATCAGGAGATGCGCGACATGGATGTTCTTCGGCCCGAGCTCGCGCGCCATCGCCTGGGCAACCGCGCGCAGGCCGAACTTCGCGGATGCGAATGCGGCAAAGCCGCTGCTGCCTCGCACACTCGCGGTCGCGCCGGTGAACAGCATGGTGCCGCGGCCATGCCGCAGCATGTGCCGGGTCGCCTCGCGTCCGACCAGGAAGCCGGCGAAGCAGGCGAGCTCCCAGGCCTTGAAGAACAGCTTTTCGCTGGTCTCATGCAGCTCCTTCTTGACGTTCGAGCCGGCATTGAACAGGCAGACTTCGATCGGCCCGAACTCGCGTTCGACCCGCTCGCACAGCTCCTGCACTTCGGTCTCGCGCCGCGCGTCGACACTGAGCGCATGCACCCGGCTTCCGGCGGCCGTCAGTTCCTCCACCAGCGCGCCCGATTTCGCCGCATCGCGCCGCGCGATACAGACGGTGTAGCCGCCGGCGGCGAAGCGCCGCGCGACCGCAGCGCCGATCGCATCGCCCGCGCCCACCAGCAAGGCAGTCTTGTTTGTTTCGGCCATAGGACATCTCCCACCGACGGCGGTTGTTTTGGTTCAGCAATGGTGACGTTGCGTGGCGCGGTCGCTCAGACCGCGCGCACGGCCTTCTGCTCGATCATCTCTGCGATCGCGGCTTCGCCGTAGCCGAGGTCGGACAGCACCTGTCTCGTATGCTGGCCGATGCGCGGGGCCGGGCCGCCGATCGCGGCGGCATCGACCTCGAAACGCGCCGCGGGTTTCGGCTGCCGCACCGTGCCGACACCGGGCTGCTCGAGCTCGGCGATCAGCCCGCGGGCGACCACCTGCTCGTTGGCGATGATTTCGCCGCGCCGCAGGATCGGCGCGCAGGGCACGTCGGCCGCATCGAGCCGCGCCAGCCATTCGGCGGTCGAGTGTTTG
The DNA here is from genome assembly GCA_036383375.1 of Bradyrhizobium sp. GTDB lineage: Bacteria > Pseudomonadota > Alphaproteobacteria > Rhizobiales > Xanthobacteraceae > Bradyrhizobium. The sequence continues at coordinate 9,650 of DASVOL010000530.1, forward strand.
CCGATATAATCCTGCATCTTGTTGATGCGCGCCGTTGCATTGACCGAGCGCGAAGCCGGCGTGGCGAAGCGTTCATCTCTGGCGAGCTCCGGATCGCCCGTGGCCTTGCAGAAGCCCTGCCATTCGGAATCGGAGATGGTGCCGCAGGTGAGGTATCCGTCCGAAGTCTGGAACACGAGATCGGGCCGGTCGTTCGGATCGGCCGTCGCCTGCTCGCGGCCGACCACGGTGTATTGCATCATGCCTTCCGGCCAGAGATAGGCGATCATCGCGTCGAGCATCGCCACCTGGATATGCTGGCCGCTGCCGGACTTTTCCCGAGCGTAGAGCGCCGCCGTGATCGCCTGCGCGGCATAGACCGCCGTGGTCTTGTCGGCCACGATGGTCCGGATCATCTGCGGACGGTTGGTCACCGGCTGCGCCTGGATATCGCAGAAGCCCGACAGGGCCTGCACGATCGGGTCATAGACGCGCTTCTTGGCGTAAGGCCCGTCTTCGCCGACGCCGCTGATCGAGACATAGATCAGCCGTGGATTCTTCTTGCGCACCTCGTCCGGACCGAGCCCGAGACGTTCCATCGTGCCGGGCCGGAAATTCTGCACCAGCACATCGGACTGCATCACCAGCTTGCCCAGCACGTCCCGGCCGGCGTCTGTCTTCATGTCGATCGAAAGCGAACGCTTGCCGCGGTTCGACGAGATGAACAGCGCCGAGAACTCGCCCGTCTTGTCGACATTGGCCCTGCTGCGCCGGGTGATGTCGCCGCCGATCGGTTCGACCTTCAGAACATCGGCGCCCTGATCGGCCAGAAACATCGTCGCGAACGGGCCCGAAACGACACCGGTCAGATCAAGTACGCGAACTCCCGCCAATGGCCCTGGCATGCTTTGCTTCCTTCTCCAATGCGCGGACGCGACCAAACCTTGCGCGCAACCTCGGCATACGATGGACGGTGCGCCGGCGCTTGCGGGAAAGCGCCCCGATTTGCAAAAAAGCGCCGAAACTCACGCCCGGCCCTGCTGCCGGAATACCGACGGACTGACACCCGTGACTTGCCTGAACGTCGACGAGAAATGCTGGGCATGGCTGAACCCCGACGCCAGCGCGATGCTGGTCAAGCTCTCATCGGTGTCGCTGAGGCGACGTTTGGCGGTTTCGATGCGCAGGCCGAGCACATAGCGATGCGGGCTGGTGCCCATGCTCTCCTGGAATGCGCGCAGGAAATGCCGCTTGCTGAGACCGGCAACATCCGAGAGTGCCGACAACGAGATCGTTTCGCCAAGATTGGCCCTGACGAATTCCTCGATCCGCCGCAGCTTGAGCGCCGGCAGCCCGCCACGGCTCAATGCCTTCGCCGGTTCCGCGCCGCGCGACAACCGCGCCATATGGGCCAGCGCCTGGCTGGCCCAGCCTTCGGCAAACAGATCGAACAGATTGTCCGGCGTGGTCGCTTCCTGGCAAAGCTCGGAGAGACCGCGGCAGAGCTGGTCATGGCCGAACGCAATCGCTGATGTTTCGATCAAGCCGTTGAGACGGCTCTGCACGAACTTCGGGTCGAGGAAGACGACGACATAGTCGAACGCCGGCCCGACCGACCACTCGCCCTCGATCTCGGTTCCGGCAGGAAACAGCGCGAGATTGGCTGCCCTGGAGAATTCATATTCGACCGGCCGGCCGTCGATCGTGGCCTGCAACCGCGAACAGCCGTTGCGGAACCAGAACAGCGTCAATTCAGGCTGGCGGAAGTGCCAGTTCATGCGCGGCCGCGAGGTCCGGCTGAGCAGCTCGACCCTGATCGGCTCCGATCGCGCGATGACGGACGACACCAGCTCACCGCCGACCTTGCGGACAAACCGCTCCGGACGCGCTTCCTCCATGGGACATCTCCTCCGCGTTTGGCACGGATGGTAAGTTCCAAATCAGAATTGACGATCCGGAGCAGAAAATCCAGCCCTTTGATGGCTGATCGCCAAGATGTTAGCGGCTCCTTCCGGGGGTATTGGAGGGTCGCGCACGCGACCGTGATGACATTCGTTCTTGACTGATCGTTCCAAATCCGTCATTTCCGAGCAATGGCAAGACCGAAGGAGTTCATCGCGGAAGAGGCGCTCGATGCCGCGATCGGCGTATTCCGCGAGCACGGCTATGAGGGCACGTCGGCGGAAATGCTGGTGCGGACGCTCGGCATCGGCCGGCAAAGCCTTTACGACACGTTCGGCGACAAGTGGCAGCTGTATCTTGCCGCGGTGCAGCGCTATGCCGCCCGGGAGACCGAGGCACATTTGTCAGCCCTGGCAAGCGAGCGGCGCGCGCTCGACGGCCTTCGCGCCATGGTCGAGCGCGTGGTGGATGACGCAGCGGAGGCGTGTCTTGGCGTCAATTCGATCTGCGAATTCGGCACCGCCAAGCCGGAACTCGTTGCGGTCCGTGACAGTTCAGGACGCGTGCTGACCAAGGCCATCGTGGCGCGAATCCGCGAAGCTCAGGCGCAGGGCGACGTGGCGGCCGAAATCGATCCGCCGGGCGCGGCCGAATTCCTCCACGCGTCGTTCGCAGGGATCCGGGTTGCCGCCCGCGGTGGCGCCGGCCAGCGGAGATTACGAGCACTCGGACAGTTGGCGCTGCGCGCACTCACATGAGTCTTTTTTGGCCTATTCTGGAATGAACATTCTAATAAACAGGAGATACAGAAATGATCGACACGACATCGGAGAGACCACGTACCGCCCTCATATTCGGTGGTTCGCGAGGGATCGGCGCCGCGATTGCCAAGCGTCTTGCAGAGGAAAGGTTCTCGGTCGCCCTCACCTATGTGAGCAGGCCCGACAAGGCACGCGAGGTGTGCGACGCAGTTTCCGGAGCGGGAGGCAAGGCAATCGCGATCCACGCCGACAGCGGCGATCCCGCCGCGATCCGGCGCGCCGTCGCGGAGGCGACCGATCAGCTCGGACTGCTTGATGTCGTGGTCATCAATGCCGGCGTGCTTCGTCTCGGATCGATCGAGTCATTCAATCCCGACGATCTCGATCTGCTGCTCAACGTGAACATTCGCGGTGTGTTCCTGGCCATGCAGGCCTCCACGGCCGCCATGCGTGACGGCGGGCGGATCATCACGATCGGAAGCAATACGGCCATCAGGACCGGCGCCGCCGGCGGCAGCGGCTATGCGATGACGAAGGCGGCGGTCGCATCACTCGTGAAGACCGCAGCGCTCGACCTGGCCCCGCGGCAGATCACGGTCAACAATCTGCAGCCGGGACCGACGGAAACGGACATGACTGCCGGCATGGCCGATTGGCTGAAGGAGAAGATTCCGTTGCGCCGCCTGAACAGTCCGGATGACGTCGCATCCGCCGTCTGCTTCCTGGCAGGCACCGGCGCGAGCCTGATCACGGGCACCAGCATCACCATCGACGGCGGCTACGTTCTCTGATCGGGCGGCGTCACGGATGCGAGAGCGGACCGCGTTATCCGGCGACCCGGAGCGCGGTGACCGCGACGCAGGCGTTGCCGAACGGAATCAGCACCACCTGGGCGCCATTCGGCAGCGCGATCGTCGCGAGGTCACCGAGCACGCCGTTCTGCCCGTTGAGCTTGGCGAGCTCGGCTGCAACCGTTGGGCAGCTCTCCGGGCTCGGCGTCACCCGCACCAGATTGCCTTCGCAGGACGACCCGACCGGCGCGGCAAACACGATGCCGGCAGCGCGCTGGGCAGCGCTGCCCTGAGGCGCCTGGAGTGGCGCGAGCGCAACCAGCGACTGCACCGAATGCGAATTGCCGGCCTTGGCATCCCACTGCGACTGCGCGGTGTAGTTCGAGTTCGTCGCCAGACCGCGGCCGAGCAAGCCGAACAGATTGGCGCAGGTCGCGACGTTGCCCTGCCGCGCATGCTCGTCGAACACGGTCGGTTGCTGCCCCGCTTGCTGCGGCGGAACGGATGCCGCGGCCGCGGGTGGCGTCTGCGCTTCCTGCGGATGCTGTTTGTGCGGCTGCGGCTTCGCAGCGGCGGCAGGCTTCTTCGCCGGCGCAGGTACGGCCGGCTGCAAGGGTACAGGTTGCGCTTGCTGGGCGTAGACCACGACGCCGGCGGCACCGAGCGCGGCCACAACGACCGCAACAAAGATCAATCCAAGGGTGCGCCGCATCGACAATCCGTCCTTTTCATTTCGCACTTCAGTTTCGAGCCGGACGCCGGAATTCCAGATCCGCATGTCCGACCTCGCTTCATTTCAGTTTCGCCAGCACGCCGGACAGTCCGTCCAGCGGCGCCTCCAGCATGATCGGCCCGCCTTGCGGCAGCGGATAGGACACCAGGCACGGCGTCGCCGCGCGGATGTGCCGCCTCAGCACATTGCCGATCGCGATCGTGGCAAAGCAGAAATTGGCGTCGCAGCGATCGGTCTGCGCGACGATGCGGTCCGGACTATCGCCCATCGCGAGCTCGATCTGCGCGCCGACGCCGGCGGCCGCGGGAATCCGCATCGCCATCAGCGGCTTGCCGTCGGCGGTCGCAATCAGCGACCAGTTGAAGGCGACCGCGCCCTGCGCGTTGACGATCGATTGCGTGATGTTGCAGACGCGGCGCTTCGATTTCAGGCTCTCGTCGCAGATCAAAGTCCAGTTCTTGAACGGTTGGATCATCCGCCTGAACTCGCCGAGCGTCTCGCCTTCCGGCACCACGACGTCCGATGGCTTCACGGCATAGGCGGGCGGCGGCACGCCCTGCGCGCTCGCGCCCGCCGCCGCGCCGAGCCAGATCGCCAAAGCCAGACACGCCAGCCGCCTCGTCGACGTCAGGGTCAATTGAGCGTCAGGCTCACGCCGGCGCTCACGCCCCAATCGCTGCCGGCGGTGGTCGCCGCCGCGTTGGTGCGCAATCGGCCGTTCTCGCTGGTGTAGCCGATGCCGAAGGCGAGCGCGCCCTGGCTGCGCCAGACGCCGCCGCCGGCCGATGCGCTGATCTTGCCGGGCCGATCGTCATAGCGCAGCGATGCCGCGGCCATACCGATCGCGGCGGCGCGCCAGGCATCCTGCCGCACCTCGCCGATCTGGCCGTTGAGCTGCTGGAATGCGCTGTTGAGCTGGTTGACGTTGACCGCATCGGTGCCGGCGACGCCCGCCGCCACGTTGCTAATGGTGACCGGCCCGGTGCTGCCGCTGTTCAGCGTCACCTTGTTGGTGGTGTTCCCTGAGGCGTCGGTATCGTAGCGGATCGAGCTCGAGGCGACCGCCTGCAGCTGGCTGACATTGACCGCATCGGTCGCGGCCGAGCCCGCGGCAACATTGGTGACGCGGCGTTCGGCACCGGCCGAGCCGACCGACACTTCGCCGGTCGCAACCCCCGCGACGCTCTTGCCGACGACGGGCGTATAGGCCGCATCGCTCAGATTGGCCGTGGTGGTTGAGTTCGCGCCGAGCGCCAGCGAATTGGCCGAAGTCGCCTTCGCGCCGGCGCCGATCGCGACCGAATTGGCGCCCGATGCGGCGGAGCCGTTGCCCATCGACACTGCGTTCGCGCCGCTCGCGACCGACTGCGGCCCGATCGCGACGCTCTCCGCACCGGTGGCGGAGGAATCCGCCGCGGTGGAGTTGGCGTGGAAATACTTGATGCCGCCGCTGCCGGTCGAGATGTTGTTGACCGTGGTGTAGAGAGCGGCGAGCGAGGTGTTGGTGGCCCAGAGCTGCGAGCCGTTGATCGCATCCGTCGAGGTCGAGGTGATCTGGCCGGCGGCCACGTTGGTGATGGTGCGTTCCGCCCCGGCGCTGCCGACGCTGACGGTCGAGGTCGGCGCGGTGCCGGCGAAATTGTAGGTGGTGCCGGCGATCGTGGTGCTCTTGGTCTGGACCACCGTCGAGGTTGTCGAATTGGCGCCGAGCGCGACGTCTCCGGCCTGTGCCGTCGCCTTGGCATTCGGACCGAGCGCAACGCTGGTCGGGTTGGTCGTCTGGGATCCGGCGCCGATCGACACCGACTGGATGCCGCTGGCCTGCGCATTGGTTCCGAACGCGATCGAGTCGGCGAAGTTCGAGACCGAATTCTGGCCGATCGCGATGCCGCCGGGCGCGGTCTGCTGCACGGTCGCGCCAAAGCCCATGCCGATGCCGTTGTCGCCATTGACCACGGTCTGCGGTCCCACCGCGACGGAATTGTTTCCGACCGCGAGCGAATCGGCGAGCGTCGAATTGGCGTGGAAGTATTTCGTCGTCGTGGTTGCGAACGAAGTGAGTGCGCCGGTCAGCTGCCGCACGGTGACGGCGTCGCTCGACTGGGTGCCGTCGGCGACATTGGTGATCTGGCGGTAGCTCGTCGCGTTGCCGACCGACACCGCGCCGAGCAGCGCGAGATCGGTGGTGTTGTAGGGAATGATGGTGCCGCCGATCGTGCCGGACGCCGGCGCGAGCGCGCGGTTCGAGATCGAGCCCGAGCCGATCGCAACGCCGCCGGCGACCGAGGCCTGGGTGTTGAAGCCGAGCGCGGTGGAATTGGCGGCGGTTGCCGACGCGGCGATGCCGGCAGCCATCGAATTCGCACCGGTCGCGCCGTTGTTGGTGTAATTCGCCAGCTGGGTGCCACCGTCGTTGACACTATAGTAATGCGTCAGGCCGCTGCTGACGACGGTCGACAGGCTGTCGATCGCCTGCGTCGCGGCAAACAGCTGCGATCCATTGATCGCATCGGTCGAGCCGTTGCTGATCCGTCCGGCGGCGACATTGGTGATGGTGCGCTCGGCACCAACGGCGCCGACGCTGACGGTCGAGAGCGGCGTCGTGCCGGCGAAGCTGTAGGCGGTAGTGCCGATGGTGATGCCTGACGTGCCGACCGCCGTGGTGGTCTGGCTGCCGGAGCCGAGCGCGATATCGTTGGCATTCGCGGCGGTCGCGCCGTTGCCGATCGACACCGAGCCGCTGCCGGTCGCGGTCGACACCGGCCCGATCGCAACCGAATTCGTTCCGGCGGCCGACGAGTCGGCCAACGTCGAATTGGCGTGGAAATACTTGATGCCGCCGCCATTGTTGATGTTGTTGACGGTGGTCGCGAGACCATCGACAGCCTGGTTGGTGGACCAGAGCTGCGAGCCGTTGACCGCATCCGTCGAGCCGTTATTGAGCCGTCCCGCGGCCACGTTGGTGATGGTTCGCTCGGCGCCCACCGCGCCGACGCTGACGGTCGAGAGCGGCGTCGTGCCGGCGAAGCTGTAGGTGGTGCCGTTGATCACCGTGTTCGGGGTACCGACCGCCGTGGTGGTCTGGCTGCCCGAGCCGAGCGCGATATCGTTGGCATTCGCAGCGTTCGCGCCATTGCCGATCGACACCGAGCCGGCGCCGGTGGCGGTCGATACCGGGCCGATCGCAACCGAGTTTGTCCCGACCGGAGACGAATCGGCCAGCGTCGAGTTGGCGTGGAAATACTTGATGCCGCCGCCGTTGTTGATGTTGTTGACGGTGGTGCCAAGGGTGTCGACAGCCTGGTTGGTGGCAAACAGCTGCGAGCCATTGACCGCATCCGTCGAGCCGTTGTTGAGCCGTCCCGCCGCGACGTTGGTGATGGTGCGCTCGGCACCGACGGCTCCGACGCTGACGGTCGAGGCCGGCGTGGTGCCGGCGAAGCTGTAGGTGGTGCCGTTGATCACCGTATTCGGGGTGCCGACCGCAGCGGTCGTCACGCTGCCGGAGCCGAGCGCGACGGCGCCGGCATTGCTGGCGTTGGCATTAGCGCCGAGCGCAAGCGAATTGGCCTGGCTGGCCGTCGCGGACGTACCGCCAGCAAAGGCGCTGGTGCCCGACGCCGTCGAACCCGCGCCGACGGCGGTGGATGCGGAGCCTGACGCGGTGGTACCGGTGCCGAGCGCAACCGAGTCGCGACCCGTTGCCTTCGGACCGCCGCCGAAGCCGTCGCCGATCGCGATGGCACCATCATTCGTGGCCTGGCCCCCACCGATGGCAACCGCCCCGGTCAGCGGCGAATTGCTGAGCGACGAAGCAAGCGCGCCCGAACCGAGCGCCGTGTCGGATGACGCCCGCGCCGCGGCGCCATTGCCGACCGCAACACTGCTCGCGCCGGCGGCACTCGCGCTGACGCCGGACGCGAGCGCGTTGGCGCCGGTGGCACCGGCGTTGTTGTAATTGGTGTCGGTTCCCGGCGTCGTGCTGTTGACGCTGTAGTCGTGGATCGTACCGGCGGCGATCTGGCTCGACAGCGTATTGGCGACGCTGTAGAGCTGCGAACCGTTGATGGCGTCCGTGCTCGACGTGCTGATCCGCCCGGCCGCGACGTTGGTGATGGTCCGCTCCGCGCCGACCGCCCCGACGCTGACCGTCGAGGCCGGGGTGGTGCCGGCGAAGCCCGAATAGGTGATGCCGTTGACGACCGCATTTGGCGTGCCGACCGCGGCGACGGTAACGCTGCCGGAGCCGAGCGCGACATCGCCGGATTTTGCCGCCGCCGTCGCCCCGTTGCCCAGTGCGATATTGCCGGTAAGACCGGCGGCGCCCGCCGTGGAGCCATTGCCGAGCGCCACGGAGCCCTGCCCGATCGCCTTGTTGTTGTTGCCGATCGCAACCGCGCCGTTGGCCTGGTTGGCGGCCGTGGCGCTGGCCGTGCCGTCGCTGTTGGCGATGTTGTTCGCGCCGCCGGTGAAGGCGCCGGCGCCGCTAGCGTAGCTCGGATCGCCGATCGCCACCGCACCGTTGCCAAAGGCGGTGTTGTTCGCGCCGATCGAGACCGCCTGACCGCCGGTCGCCACCGCGTTGGTACCCACGGCCACCGCGTTGGCGGAACTGGCTGCGGCATTGTTACCGATCGCGATGGCGCTTGTAGCCGACGCCTTGGCGCCGATGCCGAGCGCGGTACTGGCTACTCCGCTGGCGCTGGCGCTGACGCCCGCCGCAAGAGAGTTGTCTCCCGTCGCGCTCGCTGCAGATCCGAATGAGGAGGCGTTTTGGCCGCTGGCAACGGCTGTGTTGCCAACCGCAGTGCTGGCGGCGGCACTCGCATTGGAGGCAGTGCCGATCGCCAACGAGCTCGTGCCGGCGGCACTGGCCCCAACGCCGGTCGCGATCGAACTGATGCCGGCGGATGCCGCATTGTTGCCGAGTGCGATGCCGCCCGTCGCTGCACTGTTGACGATTGCGCCCGATCCGATTGCAACCGAGCCCCCGGTGCTCAGCGCCTGCGCCTGATTGCCCAAAGCGACAGCAAAATCTGCCGACGCCTTGGAGAGGTTGCCGGCGGCCAACGAACTGATGCCCGACGCGGCCGACTGGACGCCAAAGGCGGCAGCGTTGGAGCCGCTGGCGTTGGCGAGGTATCCCACAGCTGCGGCTCCTGCCGCGGAAGCGGTCGCCCCGTTGCCAACTGCGCTCGCCTGGTTTGCCGAGGCCGTTGCCGACGTGCCGAACGCGCTGGAGCCCGTGCCCGTTGCTGAAGCGCTTGGGCCGACACTGGTCGACCAAGCCCCAGTGGCGGCGGAGCCGGTGCCGAGCGCAACAGCTTCGAACGTAAAGCCGGCGGGCGCGGTCCCGCTGGCATTGGCGTTCACGCCGATGGCGATCGGAGAACCGCCGCCGGTTCCAGCGATTGCCTTGGCGCCGGACCCCAGGGCCATGGCCGCACCGTTCGATGATGACGCGGCGGCCCCCAAACCTATCGCCATCACGCCGGTGCCTGTGGCGCCGGCACCGTTGCCGATCGCGGTCGCGCCAGCACCGTTTGCAGAGGTATTGACGCCGAAGGCGCTCGATCCGTCCCCGTTGGCGTGCGCGTTCCCGCCTACGGCAAGAGCATTGGTGCCGACCGCGTTCGCAAACACACCCATACCGATCGCATTCAGGCCGTTCACTGAGTTGGCATAGCCCACGATGATCGAACCATCGCCGGTTGCGGTGTTCGAATCGCCGATCGCCAGGGAGTTCTGGCCATTCGCATTGGTGCCGGTGCCGATCGCGGTTGCGTTGGCGCCGGCGGCGTTGGCGCCGCACCCCATAGCGGTGCTGCCTGCAGTTGCAGCGGTGGGGCTGGTGCAGTTGGCGGGGTTGCTCAAAACACCATTGCCGATGGCAACCTGCGCGAATGCCGCTTGCGGGCTCATGACTCCGATGACGACAAGCAGCGCGCCGACCGCTCCGCCGGCGCCGAGCGCGCCAAGCCCGAGCCGATCGCGCTTCACACCCAAAGTTCGGTGCGCCTGACGCAGCACCGCCAACAGCCGGCGCCGCAGCGAACGGCTACCCGCATCGCCCGATGCGACCCAGCTCCGGACGAAGCCGGCGCGGCCCTGACGCTTCAGCGATTCGGATGAGTTGCTTGCGACAACCATGGTGCGCCCCCTTCGTGACATCTTGTCCAGACGTCGGGGGTGCCATGCCGCGGACTGTGCCGACATGCGTGTCCGTTGGGACCGCATGTGACGAAATGAAGACAGCGCAACGCACGCCTGCCTTTCCGTCCTGGCCAACGATGTGTCGAACTCAACGAGCGCATCTTGCCACCCAGCGCTCGCTCGACTGCCCCATCAATGTGCCCCGAGTCGTCATGTCAAAAATGATAGACACATTATTGACAACGTCACTCAGCAGGCCGTCCAAATAGCGCGCAGATCGTCTCACAAGTTGAATGATTTGCTCGATGCACCGTGGGGTATTGCGCAGAACTTCAACCGGCAGTTGACCTGCGGCGGACGCGTTCACGCATCTCGCGCGGACTGACGCCGAATTCGCGGCGAAACGCGCGCGTGAAATCCGACGCCAGCTTGAAGCCGTGACGATAGGCGATCTCCTGCACTTGCCTGTCGGTGGACGCGACGAGTTCGGCATGTGCTGCGCGCAGCCGCTTGCGCAGGATATATCCGGCGACGCCGCCGACGCTCTCGAATGCACGGTAGAGGGCAGAGCGCGAGATCCGCAATTGCTGCGCAATGCGATCCGGCGTCAGATCGAAGTCGCCGAGATGCGTCTCAATATAAAGACGTGCACGCTCGAACAGCACCGATTCGATTGCGCCGCGCGCCTGCTCCAGCCGATCCGAGGACAGCTGAATGCATGCGGCGATCATCTGCGCGGTCGCTCGCCCCGCCTGCCTCAACTCCTCCGGCGACATCAGGACCAGGCGCGTTTCGAGTCTGTCGAGATAGTCGGACAGCAGTTCGATCAGATTGCCCGAGAGGAGAATAGTGCAGACGTCGTTAAGCTGATCGGCCACGTCTGCGAACGACCGGCGTGGTAAGGCCAGCACCAGACCGTCATAGTCGGTGATGCTGCCGCGGAAATCATCGTCGAGCGAGATCAGGAACATCGCGCCTGGCCCGGCGTGAACCCGCCGATCTGCGGTTTCGAACCGGGCTTCACCGGAGCGCACCCGGAACAGCCACCAGATATCGACCGGCGCGCCCTGCGAGGGCTCGACGGCGCGCGCGAACGTTTGGGTGGCAACGCGACCTGACGTGAAGACGACATCGGTCATGTTGCAGGTCAGATACTCCACCTCGAATCCCTGCGCCGGGCTATGGCCTTCCGACGGCGCCACATCGACCAGCGAAGCCATGCGGGTCTTCCAAACCTCGAACTGCTCCGACGGCGGATAGGACCGTGTCGTGAAGAGCCGCGGTGCCGCCGGGGCTATGTCCCTGATGTTACGGGGCTCGCGTGGCAAGGGAACCTGCTCGAGGAGCTTGGCGGCACTTGCCGGCGTATTGTCGTCTTCTGGCATGTCATTCCGTCCCCCGTGGTCGCAAACGACGAACGTCGTCTCAACGGGGGCGCATTCCCAAGGTTGCGTCGCCGACCGTTGACGGGCAGGCGAATTTCTGGCGGACAAGGAAGCAGCATTGTTCTGGATGCGGACATCACCCGCTTACGCCGGCCGCTCCTGATAGGGCCGGCGGGTCCTGCGGCAGTCGTGCTCACACATGGCATTCATCGTTGTCGCGTCATTGCCGGACCGGCGCGGAAACTCCCGTCGCCGAGTCGGTCTGACTGATCTAGAGAACAATCTGAGCGAGAACCAGAGCGGCGGCAACGCGCGCCGTGAAGAAATCCAAGATTGCATTCGTGCGATGCGATCGGGCAACGCATCATCGCGGAGTCTTCCGAAAATTTTCTCGATCTTCGTGCTGAGACGAAGTGAACGTCGCGAGAGCGCAGCAACGTAAGCACGGTACATGACACATCGCGAGTCCCGCGCACGGGATTCGCGTCGACCGCGCCTGAAGACGCTTGCCTAATCATGCGGCATTCCACCACGTGCGACGTGAATGCGATCGGAACGCGATCGATGGGAAGGGAACACGCGCTCGCGAGGCGCGCGCGTTGTGGCACGCTGCGGCATTCGTATCCGAACGTCGAGATGACGAAAGTAATAATGGCTCATCATATTCGTCGGTGAACACGCCCGCAGCGCCGGCATCGCGCGCCCGATCGCCGGCACCGGCAACACCAGCATCGCAGCATGCGGTCCTCGATCGGGCGCCGCCAGGCTATGCCTTGTGTTGCCCGATCCGGTCGAGCCATGCCGCAAAGCGCGGATGCTTTGCGAACCTGCCTTGCACGACCGCCAACTCCTGCTGAAAGACGGGCAGCGAGAGCACCCGCTCGATGTCGGGCTCCCTGATCTTCCAGATGCCCGGCGGAACGAAGCCGTGCACCTTGAGCTCGTAGAGCTCAAAGATCGAGAAGATGACTTCATGCACAATTCGGCGCTCGTCCGGCGTCATCTCGATGGCGCCGCCGGCGCCCTCGTCATGGAACGCCGCCGTTGGCAGGCGACGCCGCAGATCGGATATGCGTTCGGAATATCTGAGGAAGATGTCGGCTCCCAGACGCCGGTTGTTGGTATGCAGCGCCGTGTAGATCGCGGTGATGCCGACGATGATGGTCCCGAGCGTCATGAACTTCAGGATATGATCGAGCACTGCGACGTCTCCTTCGACCTTCCGTGATCGCGCCCGGAGCCTCGAGCTGCGCTCCTCGCCCTTTATTGCCCCTGGGCAGCGTGATCGTCGAGATGCGGATTGCCGACTTGCCCGACGGCACAAGTCGACCGTCCGAGCCGCCTTCCCGGACCCTCGGCCCGCGCCGAACAGCCATGCGTCGGCACGGCGGCAACCTGGCCCTCGACGAAAGTCGCAACAAATGGGCCGCGCGCCTGTCGTAGATTTGTAACCATCTTGCAAATCGTTATCGCGCAAAAGTCGCGGGCAGCCTTCACGCAACCTTTTGCAAACTCCAGACTGCCTACCGTCACCGGATATTATAGTGATAGTGGGGACGGGAATGGCTGGGCTGCGGCCGAATATCCCAATACGGCTCGGGACTGCATTCAGGGAACAACATTCGAGCTTTGAGCGTGATTCCGCCGTTCCATCGGTCGGAACAAGCACGGAGGTCGAGCGCCTGCGCGGCGTCATTGCACGCCTGATGCACACGGCCGCGCATGATCAGCTGACCGGACTTCCGACGCGCAGCCTGCTGCTGGAGCGGCTGGACCTTGAACTGGCGCGCGAGGCCGATGACGACGCGCGGATCGCGGTTCTGTTCGTCGATCTCGACAACTTCAAGCTCGTCAACGATTCACTCGGCCATAGCAGTGGCGACGAGGTGTTGTCCGAAATGGCCCGGCGCATCCTTGGCTGTCTCGGACCGGAGGATACGGCGAGCCGGTTCGGCGGCGACGAGATGGTGGTTCTCCATCCGCGCGCCTCGGCCGGCTCCGGAGCGGACCTCGGCAAGCGGATCCTTGCGGCGCTGGCGGAACCGATCCTGCTCTCCGGCAAGGAAGTCGTGGTATCGGCAAGCGTGGGGCTCGCGCACTGCACGCCCGGCACCAAGGGCGCCGAACAATTGCTGCGCGAGGCCGACACCGCCCTCTATGCGGCAAAGGTCCGTGGCCGTGCCCGATTGGCCGAGTTCAACGACGAGCTGCATGCCCGCGCCGAGAAGCGCGTTCAGATCGAATCCGATTTGCGGGCAGCGCTGCGCGAGTCGCAGCTGTTCGTCGAGTATCAGCCGCAGGTCCGCCTGAAGGATGGACGCGTCGTCGGCGTCGAGGCGCTGGTGCGCTGGCAGCATCCCGAGCGCGGCATCATCTCGCCCGCCGACTTCATCCCGGTCGCCGAGGAATGCGGGCTGATCGTCAGGATCGGACGGCAGGTGCTCCAGGAATCCTGTCGCCAGCTCGCCGAGTGGACCAGGCTGATGCCGGGCTGCCCGCTGGCCATGACTGTGAACGTGTCGCCCCGCGAGATCGCGGAGCCGACCTTCATCCAGGAGCTCCGCCAGGTTCTCGCCAGCACCCATGTCGATCCGACCGCGCTGTGTCTGGAAATCACCGAAAGCGTCATGATGAGCGCCCCGGAGGAGGTGGTCCAGGTGCTCGATCAGATCCGGCAGCTCGGCGTGTTCGTCGCGATCGACGATTTCGGCACCGACCACTCATCGCTGTCGCGCCTGCGCGACATGCCGGCCGAAGTGTTGAAGATCGACCGCAGCTTCATCGACGGTCTCAGCAGCGAGCCCGGCGATACCGCGATCGTATCGTCGATACTGAGCCTTGCTTACGCGATGGGCAAGCACACCATCGCCGAGGGCGTGGAACGGAGTGAGCAGGCCGCAATGCTGCTCCGCATGGGCTGCGACGTTGCTCAGGGCTATTTCTTTTCGCGGCCGGTTGCCGCCGAACAGATCGCGCCGATGCTGACCAGGGCGCTCTGGCATCCGAGCTCGGGACGCGCCCTGCACGCCGCACAGCCCGTGGAAGGACCGGTGCGGCGCGGCCATCATTATTTCATCGACGAATTCCTTGATCACATCGGGGCTCCCATGGGCACCAAGGCAACGGTCTCGCGATGATGTATCTCGTCATTGGTCTCAGCAATCTGGCGATCGGACTGGCTTACGCGGGCCTCGGGCTCTTGTCGGCCTGGGAAACGGTCAGCCTGCATCGATACCGCGGCTGGTCCCGCTTCGGGATCGGGTTTTCGATGATGGCTGCAAGCTGCGGCCCGCATCATCTGGTGCATGGCTTCCAGGTGCTGCAGGGCGAAAACGTGTCCTGGTCGATGCTCGCCGTCACCCTGCTCGGGCTGCCGGCAGGTTTGACCTTTGTGTACCTGCGGTTCGAGACGATATTGGGTGGCCAGGGCGAGCGATTGATCACGCTCTCGCCGCATCGCGCGATGTTGCTGGTCGGCGGCTTCGCAATCACGGCAGGCTGGCTGGCGGCTTGGGCGATGGCCCAGCCCGGCGCAAACATCCCGTTCCTTTGCACGTCGGCCGAACTTGCCGCGCGCGTGACGATGCCGAGCACCTGGATCGACGTTGCCTCGGCTACGTTCTACGCCAACGTGTTCGTCACCGTGACCTACGGCCTGGTCGGCTGGTATCTGGCTGACCATCAGGTGCGCCGCTATCTGGCGACCGGTGTCTGGTCGCTGTCGGGGGCCGCATTGGCGGGCGTCTTCTTCTCCTGCGCGCTGATCCATCTCATTGATGCCACGACGCACGGCAGCGGATCGATGCTCGTCTTCGACCTGATCGGCATTCCCGCCTCGGTTTATTTCCTCTGGGTCGTCGAACAACTGCACAGCGACTCCGTGCTGGACTGGAATCGGCGTCCGCTGGTCGGCGCCGCGGCCGCCCCGGCGCGGCCCTCACCCTGGAGCGGCAGGAACCTGCAGCACTGAATCAGCACCGCGCCAACAATCTCGATGTCGTCCCTGCGAAAGCAGGGACCCATAACCACTGATGGTTGTTGTCGGGCGATGCCGGAACGACGAGTCCCGTTCACAATATCCGCTGCGGAGTATGGGTCCCTGCTTTCGCAGGGACGACACGGGGGCAAACAAGCTGTTTGACAGGTTGAGTCAGAAGCCCGCCGTCATGGCGAAGCGTGGCTTGCCCAGCCGAAGCTCGCGGCCAAGGGCCCGCCTTCGCCCGTTGGGCTTTGGCGTGGCATCCTTCTCTCGCTGCGCGAGCGAAGGATGGTGGGTGCGACAGGGATCGAACCTGTGACCCCTACCATGTCAAGGTAGTGCTCTCCCGCTGAGCTACGCACCCAAAGCCATGTTTGGATCGGGTCCCTATAACGGACCCGGACGGGGCAGGCAAGGAAACAAAGTGAAGGTTTTTTGGCGAATCAGGCCGCCAGCAACTTATTCACTTCGCTAACCAATTCCCTGAGATGCACGGGCTTGGCCAGCACCTTGGCGTTTTTCGGCGCCTCCGAATCGGAATTGAGGGCCACCGCGGCAAAGCCGGTGATGAACATGATCTTGATATCAGGATCGAGTTCCGAGGCGCGGCGCGCCAGCTCGATGCCGTCCATCTCGGGCATCACGATGTCGGTGAGCAGCATTTCGAACGGCTCCTCACGCAGCCGCTGGTAGGCCGACATGCCGTTGTCGTGCGGCGAGACCTTGAAACCGGCGTTTTCCAGCGCCTTGACCAGAAAGCGGCGCATATCGGTGTCGTCTTCGGCGAGAAGAATTTTCGGCATGGCAGGGATCGTCGAATCCGGCTTGAGGAGCAGTCCGAACAGTAAGCCCGACAGACGGTAAATTTCGGGTGAAATTTGCGTCAAGCCATCGGCAAATGCGCGCCAGCCAGTTGTGGACCGAACCACGCATCGAATCAACCTTGTGCGGGATTTTCCGCCATTAAGACGCGTTCCAGGCGGCGCCACACTCTTTTCACTTGGCAGAATGATCGCGATTACCGACAATGCCCGCCCATAAATCTCCGCTTTTCCGGCAGAATCAGTTCTTGCGGGGCGAGGCGGACGCAAGGGACGGCGCCAAGGGAATGACCGAATTTGCTGGCGAGTTCTCGCCCCCGTTCGAGATCGTTGAGCCGCAGGCCTGGCGCGCGCCGATCATCTTCAATTCTCCGCATTCGGGCTCGGTCTACCCGGCCGAATTCCTCGAGGCATCGCGAATCGATGTGGCCTCGCTGCGCCGCTCCGAAGACTCCTTTATGGACGAGTTGATCGCGGGCGTGAGCGATCGCGGCTTTCCGATCATCCGGGTCAACTTCCCGCGTTCCTATGTCGACGTGAACCGCGAGCCCTATGAGCTCGACCCGCGCATGTTCACCGGGCGGCTGCCGAGCTTTGCCAACACGCGCTCGATGCGGGTGGCCGGCGGTCTCGGCACCATCCCGCGCGTGGTCGGCGACGGGCAGGAGATTTACCGCGAGCGGCTCGACGTCGACGAGGCGCTGCGGCGGATCGAGGTGCTCTACAAACCCTATCACCGCGCACTGCGCCGGCTGATCAACAAGGCGCACCAGGCGTTCGGCGCCGTGATTTTGGTCGATTGCCATTCGATGCCGTCGGTAGGGGTATCGCGCGACGAGCCGCGGCGGCCCGACGTCGTGATCGGCGATCGCTACGGCACGAGCTGCGCGCCGCTGCTGCCCGACCTGGTCGAGGAGATCATGGGCTCGCTCGGCTATTCGGTCGGCCGCAACAAGCCCTATGCCGGCGGCTTCATCACCGAGCATTACGGCAACCCGGCGAGCGGCCTGCACACGGTGCAGATCGAGCTCAACCGCGCGGTCTATATGGATGAGCGCCAGCGCGAGCGTGCACCGCGCTTCGCCCAGGTGGCGGCCGATTTTGCGACCTTGGCGGATGCGCTCGCGAAAATTCCGTTCGGAGATCTCGGCCCGTTCCAGGCGGCAGCGGAGTAAATGCTTCGTCGGCACCGTGATGCCGATGAAGCCATGAACTTAGAATTCAGATTGGCCGCGCGACAAGCGCCGAATTGGATTCTCAGTTCATTCGCGGAATGACGGCCCCAAGAAAAAAGGGCCGCTTGAATGAACAAGCGGCCCAAGTCTAGGGAGGAAACGCCCAAGGAGGGCAGCGATAGCGCGAGGCGCTACCGCACCGCAACAATATGCGACCGCGCTGCACAAAACGCAAGAACTTTCGAAACATTTCTTCTGTAATGTTGGTAAGTCTGGCGAAACTGCAACACGGCTGGCGGGCCAAATTAAGATGTTTAATATCAACATCTTACGCGAGAAATCGAGATCGGACGGCGTTCAGCGCATAGCTTGTATACCAGAACTCGCAACTTCGTGATCCGCCCCGAAGCCAGGGAGACTTTCGAATCGAAGCCAAATCGAAAGTCCGGAACCGCCCCATAGGCTGGGATAACACTCCGTTAATCGTGCGCGCCGCATCGGATTGAGCTAGGCAAGAACGCATCCAGTTTCTAACGCGTCGTTTGCGCATTTCAGGGACACGCCGTGACGGTCATCGACTTTACCGCCTTCATCGGCCGCCTCGCGACCGCATCCGGCGAAACCATCCTGCCCTTCTTCCGCACCTCGCTCTCGGTCGACAACAAGAGCTCAAGCGACTTCGATCCGGTCACCGAAGCCGACCGGGCCGCGGAAGCCGTGATGCGGCGGCTGATCAAGGCGAACTTCCCCCAGCACGGCATCGTCGGCGAGGAGTTCGGCAATGAGCGCGAGGACGCCGACTATGTCTGGGTGCTCGACCCGATCGACGGCACGAAGTCCTTCATCGCCGGCTTTCCGATCTGGGGCACGCTGATCGCGCTGCTGCACAAAGGTACGCCGGTATTCGGCATGATGCACCAGCCCTATATCGGCGAGCGCTTCTCCGGCGACAACGGCTCGGCGAACTACGCCGGGCCTTCGGGCGAGCGGCGGCTCTCGGTGCGGCGATGCGCCTCGCTGAAGGAGGCGACCGTCTTCACCACGAGCCCGCTGCTGATGAATCCGGATGACCGCGCCCGCTTCGGCCGCGTCGAGAATGCGGCACGGCTGTCACGCTACGGCGGCGACTGCTACTCCTATTGCATGCTCGCGGCCGGCCATCTCGACCTCGTGGTCGAGACCGAACTGAAGCCCTACGACATTGCCGGACTGATCCCGATCATCACCGGCGCCGGCGGCGTCGTCACCACCTGGGACGGCAAGCCGGCGCAAGGCGGCGGCCGCATCATCGCAGCCGGCGATCCGCGTGTGCACGAAGCCGCGATGAAGCTGCTCAACGCCTGAACTTTGCTCCGCCTGATTTCTTGAGTTGCCGGGCGATTGATCTGCGCCCATCCTGACGGCAACGAGAAAAGTCAGGGATCGGCGCACATGACGATTTGCGGCAGGCTGCTGGCAGCCATTCTCCTGTTTCTCGCGCCCATCACCGCCAGCGCCGAGGAGTTCTCGACCAAGGAGTTCCCGACCAAGCCGATCCGGCTGATCGTGCCGTTCCCGCCCGGCGGGCCGAACGACATCATCGCGCGGGTGATCGGGCAGAAGATCTCGGAACTGGTGAAGCAGCCGATCATCGTCGACAACCGCGCCGGCCAGGGCGGCGTGCTCGGCACCGATGCGGTCGCGAAGGCGGCGCCCGACGGCTACACGGTTGCTATCGCGAGCGCCGGGGCGCTGGCGATCAGCCCGAGCATGGAGAAGGTCGCCTACGACACCCTGAAGGATCTCGCGCCGGTGACGCTGGTCGCGACCGTGCCTGAGATGCTGGTCGTCGCCACCGACGTGCCGGCAAAGAACATGAGCGAGCTGGTCGCGCTCGCCAAGGCGCAGCCGGGCAGGCTCAACTTCGCCTCCTCTGGCCCCGGCAGCCTGCCGCATCTGGCCTGCGAATTGTTCAAGCTGACGGCAAAGATCGACATCGTGCACATGCCCTATCGCGGCGCGGCGCCGGCGGTGAACGATCTCCTGGGGCAGCAGGTGCAGATGACCTTCCTCGACCTGCCGGTGATCCTGCCGCAGATCAAGGCCGGCACGCTGCGGCCGATCGCGCTCGGCGGCCGCGAGCGTGCCCCCACCGCCCCCGATGTGCCGACCACGGCAGAGGCCGGCCTGCCCGACCTGATCATCGAGAACTGGTACGGCATGGTCGCGCCCGCCGGAACGCCGCCGGCGATCGTCACGAGGCTGAACAAGATCACCACCGAGGCGATGGCCGATCCGACGGTCAAGGCAAAACTCGCCGAGCAAGGCCTGACATTGGCCGGCGATACGCCGGAGCATTTCCGCGATTTCATCGCCGCCGACATCAAGAGATGGGCGAAGGTGATCGAGGACGCCGGCGTGGTGACGGCGAAGTAAGATTAGTAGTCGAGCCGGCCGCGCAGTTCCTCGAACGGAATCATGACGTGCTTACGAAACGGCAGGCGCTGCTGCAGCCGCTGATACCAACGCTCGACCGCCGGCAGCGGCGGTCGAGCGATCTCGAGCTCGAAATAGCGATAGAGCGAGGTTCCTGCGGTGATGTCCGCGAGCGACAGCGTCTCGCCGAGCAGGAACGGCGTGCGTTCGAGAAGCCGTTCGAGTTTTGCAAAATGCTGCTCGCAGCGGGCGAGCGCCTTGTGAATGGCCGGCCAGTCGCGCAGGTTCTCAGGCGTGCGGAAAAATCCCCAGAACACGCCGCCGAGAAAATCCGGCTGCAGCGCGGTTTGCGACCAGTCCATCCAGCCATCGACCCGCGCCCTGACGATGGGATCATCGGACCAGAAGCGGCCGTTGCCGTGGCGCGCGACGAGGTAGCGCAGGATGGCGTGGGATTCCCAGAGGATCGCGTCGTCATCCCGGACGACAGGCACGCGGCCGTGCGGGTTCATGGCGAGGAACGCGGGCGCATCGAGCCCGCCGAACGCGCCGCCGGCATCGATGTGCTCGTGCGCCAGATCGAGCTCGCCGATCAGCCACATCACCTTCTGCACGTTGAACGAACTGCGCCGTCCCCAGACCTTGAGCATCGCACTCTCCTCGGCTTCGTCAGCGTTGCGCTTCGGCCCGCAGATATTCCACCAGCTGCTTGGCCGCGCGCGGCAGCGCCTTGAAGCTGCGCGCACAGATCGTCAGCCGGCGGTTGGCCCAGGCGTCGCGGATCCTGATCGTTGTGATCGGCATCGCCGCCGCGCAGCGCCGCGCCGCGGTTTCCGGGATCACCGCGATGCCGACATCGGCGGCGACCATCTGGCAGATGGCGTCGAAGCCGCGCAGGCGGGCACGGAAGCGCAGCCGCGCACCAAGTTTTGCCGCATGCCGCGAAATATGGACCTGCAGCGCCGACGCCGCCGTGAGGCCGACGAAATCGCGGCCGACCACCTCCTGGAAGTCGATCTGGCGGCGGCCGCCGAGATCGCTGCGTCGCGATGCCACCAGCATCAGGCGATCCTCGCTGAACAGGAAGCGCTCGACGCTATCGGGCAACGCGTGTTCGGCGGCGAAGCCGAGATCGGCGGCGCCGCTGGCGATCGCGGTCGCGATGTCGGTGCTCTCGCGCTCCTCGACGTCGA
Source organism: Bradyrhizobium sp. (assembly GCA_036383375.1). Lineage (GTDB taxonomy): Bacteria > Pseudomonadota > Alphaproteobacteria > Rhizobiales > Xanthobacteraceae > Bradyrhizobium. The sequence continues at coordinate 30,937 of DASVOL010000530.1, forward strand.
CGCTGATATCGGGATGCTCGTGCAGGAACGCCGCCAGCGCCCGCGGCAGATGCTCCGACAGGCCCGAGGTGTTGGCAAGCAGCAGCACGTTGGCGCGGACGCCGCTGGCATAGGCGGCAAGATCACTCTGCAAGGCCTCGACATTATGCATCACGATCCGCGCGTGACCGAGCAGGCTCTCGCCCGCCGCCGTCAGCTCGACGCCGCGACGGCCGCGCTTGAGCAGCGCGACACCGAGCGCCTCTTCGAGACCTTTGATCCGCTCGCTGGCCGAGGCCAGCGCAAGGTTTGCGCGCGCCGCGCCCTGCGTGATACTGCGCGCGTCGGCAACCGCGATGAATAATTGCAAGTCGATCAGGTCGAACCGCATGACGTTTCCCGCCCCCACCCTTCGGGTCGCCCGAAGGCTAACTCCGTAACCTCCAGATTGTGCCGATCGGCGCGATCGGTCAATGTGCAGCCATGGTCGACCATCTCCTGATCTTCATCGCTTTCGCCTTCCTGCTCGCCGGCTTCGTCAAAGGCACGCTCGGCCTCGGTCTGCCGACGGTCGCGATGGGGCTGCTGGCAACTACGATGGCGCCGGGTCAGGCGATTGCGATCGTGATCGTGCCGGCGATCGTCACCAATATCTGGCAGACCTTCGTCGGGCCCTATCTGCGCGACATTCTCAAGCGGTTGTGGCCGCTGATGCTCGGCACCGTCGTCGGAATCTGGATCAATGCCGGGCTGTTGACCGGACCGTACGCTGCCTACGGCACCGTCGTGCTCGGCGCGCTGCTGGTGGTCTACGCGATCGTCGGCCTGAGCAGGTTCAACTTCAAGGTCGCGCGGCGCCACGAGAAATGGGTCGGCGGCATCGTCGGCGTCATCACGGGGCTGATCTCGGCGGCAACCGGCGTCCAGGTCATTCCCTCGATGCCGTTCATGCAGGCGATCGGCATGGACAAGGACGAACTGGTGCAGGCGCTCGGCGTCTTCTTCACCACCGCGACCGTGGCCCTCGCCTTCAACCTCACCGCCTCGGGCCTGCTGACCGCGGCCACCGCGCTGCCGGGCGCAGTGGCGATGGTGGCATCGTTCATCGGCATGTTCGTCGGCCAGGCGGTCCGCACGAGGATGCAGCCGGACGTGTTCCGCCGCTGGTTCCTGATCTCGATGATCCTGCTCGGCATCTATCTGGCCGGCAGCGCGCTGCTCAAGATCCACGGCTGAGAAAGTTACCGCGCCTCCAGCATCGCGACGCGGACGCCGAGATAGATGAAGAGCGCGCCGAGCGAGCGGTTGATCCAGGCGATCACGCCGGTCGATTGCCGGATGCGGCCGGCAGCCCGTGCCGCAAACGCCGCGAGGCCAAGGCACCACAGCGTGCCGCCGGTGATGAAGATCAGCCCGAGCACCAGGAAGGCCAGCGTCTTGTGGGCTGAGTCCGCCGCCACGAATTGCGGCAGGAAGGCCAGGAAGAACAGCGCCACCTTGGGGTTGAGGATGTTGGTCAGCGCCCCCTGCCAGAACACACGCGAGATCGAGGTCTCGCCGCCCGGCCCGGCGATGTCAGCGATCGGCTTGGCGCGCGACAGCAGCATCTGCAGCCCGGTCAGCACCAGATAGGCCGCGCCGATCAACTTGACGGCCAGGAACGCGGTCGACGACGCCATCAGCAGCGCCGACAGCCCGATCGCCGCGCCCAGCACGTGGACCAGGCAGCCGCAGCTGATGCCGATCGCCGCAGCGGCTCCGCCGCGCCATCCGTGCTGAATCGTGCGCCCTATGATATAGGCGGTATCCGGCCCCGGGGTGACGTTGAGCAGCAGCCCGGACAGGACAAACAGCCAAAGCTCGTGAATTCCCAGCATCTCGGCCACATTAACCTATGTAAGTAACGACCCCGAAAGGACGGTCAGCCAACCTGCGCCATCGCAGCGACACACGAATTCAGTAGAGAAACGGACTGTACGATCCGTTGGTCGCATGCCAATTCCTGCTACTATGCATTATAGGTGCCCGTAAACCGCGCTTCCGCCGGACCCGGCCTGTCTTGTAAGTATCGGATTCGGTCACCTCGGCTAAGTGGCCAATTCCAGGGCACAGGAGACATGGAAAGACGGCTCGCTGCCATTCTTTGCGCTGATATCGCCGGCTATTCCCGCATGATGGGGGTCGACGAGGCGGGGACGCATGCCTCGTTCAAGGCGCACCGCAGCGCGATCTACCCGATCATCCTCAACCATGGCGGCCGAATCGTCAAAAACACCGGCGACGGCTTCCTGCTGGAATTTCCGAGCATCATCGGCGCGATCGAGGCAGCCGTCGCGATGCAGACCCTGATGGCCGAGCGCAACGAACATCTGCCGGCCGACCGCGCCATGCACTTCCGGATGGGCGTCCACATGGGCGACGTCATGGCCGACGAGGACGAGGTGTTCGGCGACGACGTCAACATCGCGGT
>DASVOL010000531.1:0-2134 GCA_036383375.1 Bradyrhizobium sp.
CGACGGCGAGGTCGTGGTGTCGACCAGGAACACCACAGATGCTTCGAGGCCCTTGGCGCCATGCACGGTCATCACGCGAACCTCGTCGCGCGAAATCTCCATGTCGCGCTTCACCTCGGTGTCGGCGGCGCGCAGCCAGGCGACAAAGCCCTGCAGTGAAGCCGGCGCCTTGCGCTCATAGCCCAGCGCGAGTTCGAGGAATTCATCGAGCGCGTCATTGGCCTCGTGGCCGAGCCGGCGCAGGATGCGGGCGCGCCCGCCGTCGCCGCCGAGCAGCCAGGCGTAGAACGCGAACGGCGTCTCCTCGGTGAAACGGCGCTCGCATTGTTCGAGGCGGCGCAACGCAGCCGACAAGCGCTCATCGGTCGGCGCCTGTGCGGCCAGCGCCTCGCGCAATGAGCCGCGGCGCTGGTACGCCAGCTTGAACAGATCGTCGTCGTCGAGGCCGAACAGCGGGCTCTTCAGCGCCACCGCGAGCGCGAGATCGTCCTGCGGCAGCAGCAGCGCGTCTGCGAGGTTCATCAAATCGATGATCGCGATGTGCTCGGTCAGCTTCAGCCGGTCGGCGCCGGCGACCGGAATGCCCGCGTGCTTCAGCGCCTGGATCACCGCGTCGAAGGCATTGCCGCGCCGCCGCACCAGGATCAGCATGTCGCCATAGCGCAGCGGCCGCCGTCCGCCGGCGCTGCCGGTCATGGTGCCGCTCTCGACCAGGCGCTTGATCTCGGCCTGGATGCGCCGCGCGAGCTTCACTTCGGGGCTGGTCACCGCGACGCCGTCGAACGGCGCGCGCCAGCCTTCGATGTCCTGGCGGTCGTCGGCGACGGCGAGATCCCAGAGCTCGATCAGGCTCGGGCCGGCGTCAGTCATCGCATTGTGGATCGGATAGCCGTTCTCGACCGCATGGATGCTGCGGAAGATCTCCTGCTCGCGAAACACATGGTCGACCGAATGCAGGATCACCGGCCCGGAGCGGAACGAATAGGTGAACGACACCGGGTCGAATTTCAGCCCGGCTTCCTCGAACCGTCGCTTCAGCTCGCGCCGCCGCAGGTCGAATTCGCGCGGCGCGGCGCCCTGGAACGAGAAGATCGACTGCTTCTCGTCGCCGACTGCGAACACCGTGCGCACCAGGCCGTCGCGCGCGCCGGCGCCGGAGGTGAATTCCGAGATGATGTGCGCGACGATGTCCCATTGCCGCGGGCTGGTGTCCTGCGCCTCGTCGATCAGCACGTGATCGACGCCGCGGTCGAGCTTGTAATGCACCCAGCCCGAGGAGACGCGGTCGAGCATCGCCAGAGTCTTGTCGATCAGATCATCATAGTCGAGCAGGCCGCGCTCCAGCTTCTCGCGCCGGTAGTGCGCGGCGGCCGCGGTCGCGATGTGGATCAGCGCCTCGGTGCGGTCGCGCGCCACCACGGCGCGCCGCCGCTCGATCAGCGGGCCGAGGCGGTCGATCTCCGCCTCGAACCGGTGGCCCGCGACGGCATTCTTCTTGATGAAATTGTTGGTGACCACAGACGCGCGCGGCGCGCGGTCATCGGTCAGGAAGACGCCGAGATATTCCTCGACCTGGGCTGCCCCGGTAAAGGTCAGCGCGCTCCGCAGCCGCTCGGCCTGCTTCTGGTCCGCCTTGCTGCTGGTGTCGAGCAGCGTCGCCATCTCCTTCCAGCTTGAGCGCGGCAGGTTCGGCCCGTCGACGATTTCGCCCTCGACATCCTCGATGCGATCATCGGCGGAGACGCCGAGCGCGGCCGACATCTGCGCGGCCGCGGCCGCGGCGTTGCCGGCGGCATCGGTCCAGGCCATGAAATGGTCGCGGCTCAGACAAGCCTCGCGGACCACCTCCTTGAAGGTGACGTCGGCGGCATTCGCCATCGCCGTCCGCAGCGCGCGGCCGATCGGACTGTCGGGAATCCGCGACGCCTCGAGGAACACCGCGAGATTGGCGCGTTCCATCATCTCGTTCTGGTCGCGGTCGTCGAGCACGGCAAAGCGCGCCGGCACGTTGGCCTCGAACGGAAACTGCTGCAGCAGGCGGGTGCACAGCGCGTGGATGGTCTGCACCTTCAAGCCGCCGGGCGTCTCCAGCGCGCAGGCGAACAACTTGCGTGCTTCGCGCCGCAGTGTCGCG
>DASVOL010000532.1:0-4467 GCA_036383375.1 Bradyrhizobium sp.
CGGTCGAACGGCGTGATGAACTCGCGGTGCTCGTAATTGAGCTGGACGGTGGTGTTGTCGCCGTACCAGGCCAGCGAGGGCGCGACCAGCATCTCGCGATGCCGGCCGAAATTGCGCCAGTAGTCCTCGCTGACGCCATAGCCGACGAAGCGGTAGGCGAGGCCGCCGTCGCCGATCGGGCCGGTGATGTCGATGGTGCCGTCGGCGCCGGTCTTGCTGTTGGCGTAGGTCGAGCCGAGCAGGGTCACCGAACCATGCTGATAGAGCTCGGGGCGCTTGCTGATCGTGTTGACGATGCCGCCGGGATCCATGATGCCGTAGAACAGCGATGCCGGGCCTTTCAGCACCTCGACGCTTTCGACCGCCGCATTGAGGCTGCGGCCCTGCACCAGCGGCATGCCGTTGCGCATGATCGAGCCGTCGCGGTTGTCGCCGAAGCCGCGGCGCATCACCGCGTCCTGGGTGCCGGCTAGCGTGTTGCCCTGGGTGACGCCGCTGACATTGGCCAGCGCGTCGTCGAGATTGCGCGGCAGCTGATCCTTCAACACCTGCTCGGGCACGACATTGACCGTCTGCGCGGTGTCGAGCGGCGAGGCGCCGCTGCGCAGGGTGGTCGAACTCGGCATCGCGCGGTAGTGGAGCTTGGCTTCGTTCAGCACTGCGGCGGCTGCCGCGCGCTGCGATGGAGTCGGTGCTGACGGTTGGGCATTGCGAGCCGGCTGCCGCGCTGCGGCGGCCGCCTCAGTCCGCTGCGCCGAGCGCGCCGAATTGGTTGCCGGCTTACGCATCTGTGTCGGCTGCTCGACCGTGACCGGCGGCAAGGGGACGCTCGACTGGGCGCTTGCCGGCGTCACCGCGGAGGAGACATCGGCGAGAAGGAATGCTGCGCCGATCAGCAGGTGGGTGCGGCCCTTGTCGGCGGCATTTCGACGGTCGCCGACATTCCGGCCATCAGCATTCACAGGCACTCTCGGACTTCCGATTCACGCAAGCTCATTCACGCCGCGCCTCTAGCAGTCGGCGCGCGCGAAAAGAACCGGAGCAGACTTGAATCCCTCTAACCGGATTGGATTTGAATCGTTCTAAGACGCGACGAGGCTCGCGCATGTGCGCGAGCCCCGCATCTCATGTTTGATTGTCGCGCTTGCGCGTCAAATGGTCGCGCGATCCTGGTTTGACCTCAGCGGTCGTTGTCCTGTCACGCCTCAAGCGCAGGGTAGCTCGTGTAGGGCGCGATGCGCCTCACGACATCGCCAGGCTGACGGACGCCGAGCCGACCATCGCCGTGCTGACGCCGTCGCGTGCCATCGATTCGATCGCGCCCCAGTTCTCGCGGAAGATCCGTGCCGCCTCGTCGGCGCTTTCCGCCTGGATCGTCAGACTGCACGCGCGTCTCGCGCCATTGCTGGCGAGCTGGAAGTAGAGGACATATCCAGACGATTCCGCACTCTGTGCGCCCGAGACTGCCTGCTGCATGTAGGTTTTCCCCATAGTGTTTTTGTTGCGCCATCCGAGGGCAGGATTTGACAGGGATGCGGCGCCTTCGTGATTCAAAGCGCGCAATCTGCACGATTGCGCATTTTGTCTGGCGGTGTTGCAGGGATTCAACAGGCGATGGAACCAATGACCGGCAACGGGTGCAACCCAGCCGCGATCACGACACGCGCTGAATTGTCACGGCGTGGCTTACGCATCGCCATCCGGATGCACCATCAGAGTCTCCTGGATCGAGGTCGCAAGCATTGACCCATCGCGGTCATGGACGCGGGCGATCGACAGCCCGCGGCCACCATCGGAGCAGGGGCTCTCGGTTTCGACATGCATCCAGGCGTCGGGCGAAAATACCCGATGAAACCAGATGCAGTGGTTGAGGCTCGACAGATAGAGCGGCGCGCACGCCTGCAGGTCGCGGAGATGGCCGCCGACGCTGGAGAAGTTGAGCCACCAATCCGAGAGATAGGCGAACACCGCGGCCTGGGCGCGGGAACCGGGCTCGAGCGGCTGCCGGCATCTGATCCAGAAGCGCAGGCGCGGCTGTGCCGTCGCGGCCGAGAGCTGACGTTCGATCTCGGGGATGCGGAAATCCATGCTGGGCTTGATGTGCTGCGAGTACGGACCGAGCGGTCGCAACTGCGCCATCAGCCCGTCGGGGATCATGGTCAGATCGGGCAGGCTTTCCGGATCCTCCGTTCGCGCGAACGGCACCGCGTGCCGCGGACCCGGCTGGGCCGCGCAGAACGTGGCCTGCGCACTCAGCACGGTGCGTCCGTCGCCCTGGCTGCCGACGACATGACGCGAGGAGAACCGCTTGCCGTCCTGCAGGACTTGCGCGTCAAACGTGATCCGCCGGTTAGGATCGGCGCCGCGCAGGAACAACAGCTGCAGCATCGCCGCCGGGCGATCTTCCGGCGCGCTGAGCGTTGCGGCCATCATCGCCTGGCCGAGGATCTGGCCGCCATAGGATCGGCCATTGAGATTGCCGTCGCCGAACCGGCTGCGATAGCGCAGCGGTGCGATGGTGTCGAGCGAGACCAGCGTCTCCGCCGCCTTGTTGTCCCACGGATCGCACGCGAATTCATTGCCCTCCGCGGCGTGGATGTCTTGCCCGTCCATCCCGATCACATCGCCGGGAATTTTTGTGGTCCGGGATAGAGCGGATAGCCGGCGGCGACGCCGTATTCGCTGATGCCGAACCCGGTTTCGTTGCCGCTTTCGAGCCGGACGACATGGTCCGACAGCGTGCGTGCGACGGCGCGCGTTGCCGCGTCGTCGAGGTTCCAAATGTCGTGCGCGGCATGGCTTTCGCCGCAGTCGTCGCCATGGGTCCAGCCCCGAAGGCCGCCATACATGCCGGCCTTCAGATAAAACCGGATCGGCAATCCATGCATTCTGACATGGCGCGGTTCGCCGCGCTCGAAGACGAAGGTGAAATCGGCCACCGCGATGGTCTGGCCGAGCGGATCGTCGGCCCATTCGATCTTGTGCTCGACCGAGGTCACCTCGCGATGCGAAACCGATCCGTCGGCTTCGCGGCGGAACTCGGTGCCTGAGAGATAGTGCGGCTTGCCCGGCGTGCGCTCCTTGATGAAGATCGACAGCGCCGAAGTCTGGAACTGGAACATCGACCAGGTCCAGAAGAAATTGCGATGGGTTGCGACCGGCGGCCGCGTCTCGTCGGTGCGCATCTCGGACCGCAGGCCCCAGGAGCGGTCGCGCTGTCCCCACCAGAGTTCCGGTTCGATGTCGTAGCGCTTGCCGTCGGCGACGATCCAGCCGCGCCAACGCCCGAATTGCGAGACGCGCGCGAGGTCCTCCTCGACGACGCCGTTGCGCTCGCGAAAATTCTGCTTCTCCTGCGCCGCCGGAAAGCTCGCCTTGAATTCGAGCGAGAAGCTGATTCCGGACGGATTGTCGGCGAGCGAAACCCTGTGCAGGCTGTTGCCCTCGACGATCTCGATCCTGAGGCCGCCGACTTCCGTCTCCAGCGGACGCGTTCCGAGCCGGCGCGAGGCGCGGAAATTGTGCTGGCGGCGGCCGATGGTGATGCCGGCGAAGCCGTCCATCACGTTGCGGTTCGGGTAATAGCCGAGCCCGATGTCGATCAAGAGCTCGCTGCCGTCGATCGGATGCGCGGTGTACCAGTAGCGCTCGGTGAACCTGATATCGCCGCCACCCGCCTTGGCGAACGGCTGTGGGGTCTGGTGGCCGATGAGATCGTCCTGGGCTGTCAACATTGTTCTTGTCCTTAGGATTGGGCCGGTTCGGTCAGGCAGATGGGTAGCGCGGGATCAGTCCTTGGCCGGGCCCGCGCCCACGATGTCGCCGAACAGCACCCAGGTCTTGCCGTCGAAGCGGGCGAAGCGGCGTTCGGTGATCGCCGCGTAATCCTGCGGCGTGGTCTGGATGGTGATGCCCGGAAGCAGCATCGGCAGCTCGATGCCGCTGAGATTGGTGGCCTGCTTCAGCACGTTCTCCCGCGTGAGATTGTCGCCGCAACGCTGCAGGATGATCGCGCCGAGCTGGGCCGTGGTGTAGCCGGTGACGGCGATCACGTCGTTCGGATCCATCCCCGGCATGTACTTCGCGGCGAAGGCGAGATAATCGGTCATGCCCTTGTCGTTGGCCCAGGCCGGATCGTTCGGCGTCTTGTAGGAGGTCGTGGTTAGGATGCCGGTCGAGGCCTCGATCCCCGCAGGCACCAGCACGCCGGCGATCGAATTCGCGGTCGAGCCGAGGAAGATCAGCGGCTTCCAGCCGAGCTCGTGGATCTTGCGGATCGCCATCGAAGCGAATTTGTTCTGCGCGGCGATCAGGATGGTGTCGGCGCCGGACGCCTTCAGATTCACGATCTGCGAGTCAATTGTCGGCTCGGTCGATTGATACATCGCCTCCTTGACGATCATCGTGTCGGCCTTGGCGCCCAGTCCTTCCTTCAGGCCGAGGACAAAATCCTTGCCGATGTCGTCG
>DASVOL010000533.1:0-7018 GCA_036383375.1 Bradyrhizobium sp.
AGCCCGCGAGCGTGCAGATCGAGAAGGACCACCGCTTCCTGTCGACCCAGCGGCCGGCGCCGTTCGCCTGGCAGGCGCAGGACCTCAATCCGAGCGGCGCGATCGGCGATGCGACCAAGGCCTCGGCCGCGAAGGGCGAGCGGCTGCTCGAGCACGGCGCGCGCGCGTTCTGCGAGCTGCTCGCCGACGTCGACAAATTCGATCCGGGCGCGTTTGACGGCAATTGATCGCGAATTCTTGACGCTATGGCGCTGGAAGAGATTTGAGGTCTTATGCCAGCTTGGTTTGATCTGCTTCAATTTTGCTGGGTTGTTGGTTTCGTAATTCTTGGAACCCGAATTTGGATTCTCGGTATGGAAATCTCGCAGCGTATCCTACCCGGCGTCAGCAAGTGGAAGTTGCGATTGCTCAGAAGCGCTCCCTCCTACGACCAACTTGACGCGAGAGGGCAGATCATGTTGCGCCAGTTTCATCGCCTTTTGTGGATGGTTCTGGTCCCCTACCTCGTTGGAGGCGGACTCTTGTTTGATTTCCTGAAAAAGCATTTGCAGTAATGATTGGCTTTCCGCCCCTTTTGGCGTTTGTGTCATAGCGCCGGGAATTCCTTCGTCCCGGCCGGGGCCGACGAAACAATTCACGAAACCATATTTCCGGCACGGCCCTTCGAACCGGAACCGAAAAGCCTCCGTCCAACGGGCATGCGGACCATACCGGCGCCGCGCTCAACAGGATGGAGTATCCCATGTCGATCAAGACCAAGTTTGCCGCCCTCGCCCTCACCGCGCTCGCCGTGACCGGCACCATCGCGTCCACCACGTCGCAGGCCAATGCCAAGCCGTATGGCTGGGGCTGGGGCGTTGGCGCGGGCCTCGTCGGCGCCGCCATCGTCGGCAGCGCGATCGCGGCCAGTGACGGCTATTATGACGGCGGCTATCGCCGCTGCGTCTGGGTGCGCCAGTTCGACGCCTACGGCAACTACATCGGCCGCGTGCGCTCCTGCTACTGATCGACGGTTTCTTTAAAAGGCTGCGGATCCTGCGTTCGGCACGGGTCCTCATCCACCCCGTGTCGCGCACGACCCGTCCGGTCATCCCCCCGGGCGGGTCAACCGTTGCGAGCTCGCGACATGCGGGCTCGGATCACAGATATTTCGCGATCAGCCGGAAGTCGCGCAGCATGTTGCGGCCCTTCGGACCTGACGCCTTCAACGTCTCCTCCAGGCTGTGGCCGATGTGATCGTGGATCAGCGCCTTCTTGGCGCTCTCGATCGCGCTCTCCACCGCCTGCAATTGCTGGGCGATCTGCGCGCAGGGGCGGCCCTGCTCGATCATCTCGACAATGGTCTCGAGATGGCCGTTGGCGCGCTTCAGGCGCCGGGCAATCGCTGCGTGCGGATGGTCGTCTGACATTCGGTTCTCCTATCCTCCGGGGAGGATAATCACGATCCTCCCCGGAGGATAGCAAAATCGGCTTGACAGGCCATTGTGGCAGGCGTAGTGCCCGATTGCCGGAACATGCGTTCCGCACCGGGGTCTGACCCCGGACATCAACCCGACCACGAGCCAACACAGAAGGCACATGGGCAGTAGCAACTCAGGCGACAGTAGACCGGCAACGGGACTATTGAAGCCGCAACACAGCAACACTGATCGCGCAGATTTCGCCTGCGTGGATGGGTGGTCACGCCTCGCGTAACCGCCTGCTCCTCACCGGCCTGCCGCGCGACAGCGGAAGTGGAGGTGAGCGATGTTCGAAAAGCTCGCAAAATTCCGGCCGTTCGAGCCGCGGCAGATTCCGCCGCGGGCGGCCACTTATTCCAATGACAACCTGCCGGGTTTTCGCCGCCCGGTGGACCGCCGGCGTCCAACCCCGGTCTGTCATTGGATCCTGATCGACGGCCGCCTGGAGTGCCGGTGGATCGTCGAAACCACCCTCGAATCATCAACGAATGATCTCGATCGGAAGCGGCGCGCGGACCGGTATTCCGGCCCGCGCGCAATACCTGTGCATTCCGCCGCAAAGATGACCGCAAGCGCCTGAAGGACCGACATGGACGAAGGACCTAGTCGTCCCGTTGCGCGCCATCGCGGCGCGGCAACGGGACTCCCTCCGGGGAATGACATCACTTCTGGAATTGCCGCTGCTCACGGCAGCGGAGGCTGCGCGCGCGCATAGAGCTGCTCCGCGTCCCTCTTGCCGTGCCCAACGGGCGGCGAGGAGACGACGATGAGCAAGACAAATGACATCTTCGGGCAAGCCAGTCGGCCGACCGGTGCCGGTGCCGTCACGCGCCCCGCAACGACCAACGACCCGCTCGTCCCGGTGATGCGAAGCGTCGTCGGTCTCATCAACGAGGGCGCCGGCCTTGTGCGCCACGTCGCCGCGTTCGGCATCGCGCTGATGTTGGACACCGGCCGCGTGCCACCGCGGCGCCGGCAGGCTTCAGACCCCGTCCCAGTGCCTGAGGCCGGCAACATCATCCGCTTTCCAACTCCCAAACGACCAAACCACGCAAAATGAGAAGGAATGAGTCATGACCGTCGTCAATGACTTGAACATGCACGCCTCCGATCGCGAGGCCACCGCCGGCTCCGTCCGCACCGCCGTGCTGGACCGCGCGCATCTCGGTGACATCCATGGCGCGCTTGGAAGCATCACCGAAGGTGACACCGCGCCGCGCGCGACATGGCTGGCCCGGCTGAAGACCCTGCTGGCGATCGTCGGCCCAGGCCTGATCGTGATGGTCGGCGACAACGATGCCGGCGCGTTCGGCACCTATACCCAGGCGGGGCAGAATTACGGCACCACGCTGCTGTGGACGCTGCTGCTTTTGATCCCCGTGCTCTACGTCAACCAGGAGATGGTGGTGCGGCTCGGCGCCGTCACCGGCGTCGGCCATGCGCGGCTGATCTTCGAGCGCTTCGGCAAGTTCTGGGGCGCCTTCAGCGTCATCGACTTGCTGGTGCTGAACGCGCTGACCATCGTCACCGAATTCATCGGCATCACCTTCGCGCTGCATTTTCTCGGCGTCTCGCAGTTCTGGGGCGTGCTGGCCTCGGCTGTCATCGTGATGCTGGCGGTGTCGACCGGAGACTTCCGCCGCTTCGAACGGTTCGGCATCGTGCTGGTCGCAGGCAGCCTGCTGCTGGTGCCCGTGATCCTGATGGTGCATCCGCCGGTCGGGCAGATCGCGGCGGATTTCTTCGTGCCGAAGATGCCGCAAGACGCCAAGCTCAGCGAGGTGATGCTTTTGATCGTCGCCATCGTCGGCACCACGGTGGCGCCGTGGCAGTTGTTCTTCCAGCAGAGCTACATCGTCGACAAGCGGATCACACCGCGCTTCATCCGCTACGAGCGGATGGATCTGTGCATCGGCATCGTGCTGGTCGTTGTGGGCGCCGTGGCGATGATCTCGTTCTGCGCCGAAGTATTCGCCGGACGTCCCGAATTCGGCAATTACACCGACGCACTGGGGACCGCGGTCGGGCTCGAGAAATATGCCGGCCGGCTGCCGGCGGTGCTGTTTGCCCTCGCACTGCTGGATGCCTGCATCATCGGCGCGGCCGCGGTCTCGCTCTCGACGGCCTATGCGATCGGTGACGTGTTCGCGGTCAAGCACTCGCTGCATCGCAAGCCGTGGGACGCGAAGGGCTTCTACGGCGTCTATTGCGGGCTGATCTTGCTCGCCGCCGTGCTGGTGCTGACGCCGGGCACGCCGCTCGGACTGCTCACCAACGCGGTGCAGACGCTGGCCGGCGTGCTGCTGCCGAGCGCGACCGTGTTCCTGCTGCTGCTCTGCAACGACCGCCACATCCTCGGGCCCTGGATCAATTCGACCCGGCTGAACCTGTTCACCGGCGCGGTGGTCGCAGGCCTCGTGATGCTGTCGGTGATCCTGACTGCCGCGGTGCTATTCCCGGATCTCAGCGAGCAATGGATCATCGGCATCCTGGTCGGCGGCAGCCTGCTCGCGCTCGCGGTCACAGCGGCAGTCAAGCTGTACGAGATGTCGTCGCGCCGCCACGCCTCGTTCCGCTTCAAGAACAAGCCGCCGCTGTTCGACCGCGACACCTGGCGGATGCCGCCGCTCGACCGATTGCCGCCGGCGCGGCTCAGCCCGCTGAGCCGGATCTGGATGATCGTGCTGCGCGGCTATCTCGTCGTCGCTGCCGGCCTCGTGCTGCTGCGGATCGTCCAGCTCGCGACGGTGGGGGCGTGACGGCACTCGGCCGCGGCCGACGATGGGGCGCGGTCGTGCTGTTCAGGCTGGCGGGCGCCATCCTGCGCGGCGCGACCGCGCTCTATCAGCGGCGTGTGATTTCAGGCGCCGATCTGCGGACGGCGCTGTCGATGGCGCGATGCGTCGAACGGGCCGGCGCAAGGGTCGTGCTCGGCAGACCATCGCAACCGGCATTCATCAAGACAAGGGACGAAGACAATGGTGGCCTCGATTGAACGGTCGGATCTCGACCGATTTGCCACAGATGCGCGGGCGATCGCGGCGGATCAGGCCCACGGCCTCGTGGTGTTACGCGACTGTCATAGTGGCGTGCAAATCGAAGAGGTATCGGGCGCATCTCAGTTGCTATTGCGAATTACTTGCAACAAGCAACGGGGGATGCTAGGTGCTGATCTGGCTTTGGATGGGACGACACGGATCGGACCGGGGACGGCGGGCGATGAATTCAAATCTCGGGTGGCAAGTGGTCGCCAAATCTGCAATGCCGGGCGAAATCGCCAACCGCTCGCGGAAAGCCGCGTCATGACCTGCGTCCGTCTTTCCCGGGTTCGGATCGCCGCCGGCGCAGCGCTCGGCGCGGCGGCATTCGGCGCGCCGGCATCCGCGGCCGACATGGCCGTCAAGTCACCGGCCATGAACGCGGCGGTCTACAACTGGACCGGCTTTTACGTCGGCGGCCATGTCGGCTATGGCGACGGCAGCCTCGGTCCCGATACCAATCCGCTTCCCCTGCAGGGCGTCTTCTTTCCCCACAGCGTCACGGGTGGGATCGGCGGCTTCCAGGTCGGATACAATCACCAGTTCGCAAACCGCTTCGTGCTCGGCGTCGAGGCCGATGCGACATTCGTGGGCCCGGTCGATCTGCCGCGGCGCAGGCTCGGGCCTTTCGATAGTTCGATCGATTATGTCGGCACCGTGCGCGGCCGCGCCGGTTACAGCTTTGGCACCTGGATGCCCTACATCACCGGCGGCTTCGCCTGGGGCCACAGCCAGGTCAGGATCAACGATGCCGCCGGCAACGTGGTCTCCGAGCCCGGCCAGTATCAGACCGGCTGGACTGTCGGCGCCGGCGCCGAATTTGCACTCAGCGGCAATTGGACGGCCAAGCTCGAATACGACTACGTCGACCTGTCGCGCCGTACGCTTGGCCTCGACGATTTCGGCATGCCCGGCGTCAGCATCGAGCCGCGGCTGCATCTGCTGAAATTCGGCCTGAACTACCAGCTCGGCGATTCGCCGTGGTCGGCGACGCCGACGCGGTCCGTGCTGCCGGACTCCAGCGACTGGAGCGTGCACGGGCAGACCACCCTGATCGGCCAGGGCTATCCGTCGTTCCGCGCGCCCTATAGCGGCACCAACAGCCTTCCGGGCGCGGGGCAGGTGCAACAGACCTGGACCACGACGGCGTTTCTCGGCGTGCGGCTCTGGGAAGGCGGCGAACTCTACTTCAACCCGGAGACCGCGCAGGGCTTCGGCCTCAACGGCACGCTCGGCCTCGCCGGATTCCCGAACGGCGAAGCGCAGAAGGCCGGCGCCGAATATCCGAGGATCCGGCCGCAGCGCTACTATCTCAAGCAGACCTTCGGCCTCGGCGGCGAACAGGAAGATGTCCCCGACGGTCCCAACCAGATCGCGGGCAAGCGCGACATCGACCGCGTGACGGTCGTGGTCGGCCGCTTCGCGGTGGGCGATTTCTTCGACGGCAATTCCTACGCCAAGGATCCGCGCGCCGACTTCATGAACTGGGCGATGTGGTCGTCCGCCGCCTACGACTTCCCGGCTGACCTTCCCGGGTACACCCGCGGCGCGGTGGTCGAACTCAACCGCAAGGACTGGGCAGTGCGCGCCGGCGTGTTCCAGGTGCCCAATGCACCGAACAGCGACGTGCTGGTCTCCAACGCCAACAATGGCGGCGCCGTGGTGGAATTCGAAGGCCGCTATTCGATCTTCGACCAGCCCGGCAGGATGCGCGTCGGCGTGTTCGGCAATCGCGGCTTCACCGGCAATTATCGCCAGGCGCTCGCGATCGAGGACGCCAATCCGGGGCTCGACATCAACGACGTGATGGCCGGTATCCGCAAGGACAACACCAAGTACGGCTTCTACCTGAACGGCGAGCAGCAGATCGCAACCGATGTCGGCCTGTTCGGCCGCCTCAGCTGGAACGACGGCCGGAACGAGATCCTGTCGTTCACCGATGTCGATCGCAGCGTCTCGGGCGGCCTGTCGATCAAGGGCAGCTATTGGGGTCGGGCGAACGACACGATCGGCATCGGCGGCGCCGTCAACGGGCTGTCATCGGCGCATCGCGACTACCTCGCCGCGGGCGGCCTCGGTCTCTTGATCGGCGATGGCGCGCTGAACTACAGCCCGGAGCGGATCCTCGAGACCTACTACGCCTACCAGGTGAACAAGAACCTGACGCTGACCGCGGACTATCAGTTCATCACCAACCCCGCCTACAACGCCGATCGCGGCCCGGTGCACATCTTCTCCGGCCGCATCCACGGCGAGTTTTGAGGCTCGCGTAGCCCGGATGGAGCGCAGCGAAGCAATCCATAACTCCGCGCACGCGGAAGCATGGATTGCTTCGTCGCTTCGCTCTTCGCAATGACGGCTGAATTGGTCGGGGCGGCCAACGCCCTCTCCCCACTTAGATATATGTAGACCCCCCGGGCTTGCCGCAAGCCCGGGGTCATCCCGTAGAACGCGCGCCCAATCGAACGGAGGAGTGCGCGATGCGGGAACATGCTGTGGTGATTGCCGGCGGAGGGCCGA
>DASVOL010000534.1:0-2497 GCA_036383375.1 Bradyrhizobium sp.
AGGTGCGCCGTGCGATGCGGATCGTCGAGACCGCGTGGCTGGCGCAGCCGCATCCCGATCTCGCCGATGCCTATTCCCATGTGCGGCTCGGCGATGCCGCACGCCAGCGCCTGGTGCGGGTCGAGACGCTGGCGGCGAAAACGCCCGGCCATATCGAAGGCGCGCTGGCGATCGCGCGCGCTGCGATCGATGCGGCCGAATTCGCCAGGGCGCGTGCCGCGTTGGAGCCTTTCATCGCTGCGCCGACGCAGCGCGTCGCGCTGTTGATGGCCGAGATCGAGCGCACCGAACATGGCGACGGCGGCCGGGCGCGGGCCTGGACCTTGCGCGCGGTGCGCGCACTGCACGATCCGGTGTGGACCGCGGACGGCTATGTCTCCGACCGCTGGCGTCCGGTGTCGCCGGTCACCTGCCGTCTCGATGCTTTCCAGTGGCAGACGCCGGTGGCGGCGCTGCCCTCCGACAAGGGCAATGCGATCGAACCCTCGCCGTTCGAGGAGGCGATGCTGGCGCCGCGCCGGGTCGAGCCGCCGAAGGAAGTCGCCAGCGAGCCGCCCCCGCCCACGCCGATCGAGCCGGTCGAAGTAAAGCCGGTCGAGATTAAGCCCTTGGAGCCGCCCACACCGCCCGTGCAGGACAATGCCCCGCTGCCGGAAGCCATCGAGACCGAACCCGCCCCAGCCCCGGCCGAACCCGCCCCGCCGGAGCCAGCTCCGCAGTCGGCGGCCGAATCGGCTCCGCCGGCCCCCGCTCCCCTGTTCCGGTCCCGGACCGACCTGCCGAAGGCGGCGCCTGCGCCGATTCCGGCCGTGATCCCCATCGTGCGGGCCCCCGACGACCCCGGGGTCGACGAGGACGGCGCCGTGGACGAATTTGCGGAACAAATCGGCCCGGCCAGGGCCCAGATCGGCGGTTGGCGCGGATTTCTGTCACGTTTGGGAAGCTAATTGGCGGTTAGATAACCGGTGTGCGGTTCAATAGCCGCGTTTTCCTTGCCAATCGGGGTTATGCCCGATATCAGGTGGCGCGCTGTCAGGCCGTTGCCGAACGGTTCGCCGCAATAGCTCAGTTGGTAGAGCACGTCATTCGTAATGACGGGGTCGGGGGTTCGAGTCCCTCTTGCGGCACCACTCCTCAGGAACATCCCCCGTCTCGATGCGCAGGCGAGATTTACTCGCCTGGATTCTCGTACGGCACAATCTGCATATCATCGCAATCGCGACCGGTCCGCCCGCTGCGAGCTCGCTTGCGCGGACACGATTGGTGACTCTGGTGGCCACGGGGTGCGTCAGTACGCTGTACAACTCCGGAGCGAGATGCGAAAACACGAAGACAACGCCGAATGCGCAGTGCGGCGCGAGGCGAATGCTTCAGGCGTCGTGAATCAGGCCAGTTGGTGCATCCGACGCTCAGTCCCAATTGGTGTCGATGCAGTGCACAGCCGCGTCGAGACGAACGCGGTATTCAGATGGGTGACGACGAACGTGGCGAGGTCAACGCCCGAGCCGATCTGCAACACCCGGAACGCATCCGGCGGTAGCGAACTCCAGAGCAACACCAACCGCACACAATGCGCAAGCCGACTAAATGATTGGTGAGATGAGGCGCGACATGGAGCAGAATAAACGCTGCGGAATCGGTGTTCGTTGATTGTGCGTTTTCGCGCGGAAGCCTAGTACCTGAACTACGATTGCCGGGGATTGATGTTGGTGCCGAAGGATCGTGATAGCGACTTTCAACTACAGCTTGCCTTCCTGAGCGGGTTCCAGCGCGCCCACGATCGTCCGCTCCGCGTCTTGCATATCGGCAATATCGCGAACAACGCCTACAACAATGCCTTGATTCAGCGGCGCTTCGGAATCGAAGCGGACGTCATTTGCTATAACTACTATCACGTCATGGGTTGCCCGGAATGGGAGGCCGCCAGCTTCGACGGCAACGTCGACAACATGTTCCCGGATTGGTGGGCCACCGAGTTGGGCGGTTGGCGGCGACCGGATTGGTTTGTGCAAGGCCCCGTTCTCGATTGCCTCTCGTACCTTCGTGCAAAGAACGCCGGCGACGCCGAAGCCGCGGTATTTTTCTGGACGCTGCTGCAGGCAAGATATTGGGAGATGCTTGATGGCATCGCTGCCGCAGAGAGCCGGGTCCGTCCACCGATGCCGGAGCATCTGGCGGATACAATCTCAATTGCGCGCGAGTTTCAGGACTTCCAGGCAAGCAAGCAGGTCCCGCAGCCGCCCGATCTACCGACCATCGTCTTGCCAGGGGCGACCGTAGCGGCTGAGCCTGCACTCTCCCCGATTTTTCCAACCTCATCGAAGGTGGACTCGCCGGATCCGCAGACTGAGCAAAGCCGAACCCCCGCCAACGAATATCCAAATTCCGAAGGACCAGGCCGCCTCGTATCAACCTATCGCTCCTTGCTGGCGAAGTACGTCTTTGTCCATTTGCTGCGCGAGGCGGAAACCGGGGTTGTCGACGGGTCGAGTTTGGC
>DASVOL010000535.1:0-13705 GCA_036383375.1 Bradyrhizobium sp.
CCGCAATGGGGCCAGGGCATGTGGAAGGGTGAGCTCGAGATCGGCGGCGAGTCGTTCGATCCCTTGACGCTCGATCCGCTGGCCCGCGAGAACGTGCACGTGCAACAGGTGGTGCGCGCCCGCCAAGGCGACCGGACCGGAATTGGCGTCCTCGAGCAGATATGCTTCGGTCCCTATCACCCGTCAGGTTTCAGCGAGTTCCTCGACGGGGCCAAAGCCTAGGTCGGCAGCACGCCTTCGACGAAGATCAGCCGGCGCTCCAGCGCGGTCCGCCGATGCTTGAGCGCCTCGGCGTATTCCGGCGACGCGTACCACTCGCGCAGACGCGTCATCGACGGGAATTCGACGACGATGATGTTCTTCGACGACGGTCCGCCTTCGACCGCCTCCGCAGCGCCGCCGCGCACGAGATAACGCCCGCCATACTGCGCGATGGCCCTGGCGGCGATCGTGCGATAGGCCTCGAAATCCGCGGCATTCTTCACGTCGACCTCGGAAATCACATAGGCTGACATGGCCGCGCCTCACGCGATGGTGTTGACGATGCCGCCCTCGGCGCGCAGCGCAGCGCCGTTGGTCGCGGATGCCTGCTTCGAGCAGACATAGACGACGAGGTTGGCGATCTCCTCGGTGCTGGCAAAGCGCTGCAACAGCGAGGTCGGCCGGTGCTGCTTGACGAAGTTGGAGGCCGCCTCCTCGACCGACTGTCCGTTCTGCCTGGCGAGATCCTTGACGAAGGTCTCGACGCCCTCGGACATCGTCGGTCCGGGCAGCACGGAGTTGACGGTCACGGCGGTGCCCTTGGTCAGTTCCGCGAGCCCGCGCGCGATCGCAAGCTGCGCGGTCTTGGTGGTGCCGTAGTGGATCATCTCGGTCGGGATGTTGAGGCCGGATTCCGAGGAGATGAAGACGATGCGGCCCCAATTGCGCTTCAGCATGCCCTGCATGTAGCCGCGCGACAGCCGCACGCCCGACATCACGTTGACCTCGAAGAAGCGGCTCCAGTCTTCGTCGGGAATATCGAAGAAGCCCTTCGGCTCGAAGATGCCGGCATTGTTGACGAGAATGTCGACCTCGGGCAGCGCCGCGAGCAGCGCTTTGCAACCGGCCGCGGTTGAGACGTCAGCGGCAATGCCGCGGACCTTGGCGCCCGGCACCGCCTTGGCGATCGCAGCAATCGCCGCGTCGACCTTGGTTTGGCTGCGGCCGTTGATGACGACATCGGCGCCGGTCTCGGCCAGCCCCTTTGCAATGGCGTTGCCGATGCCCGCGGTCGAGCCGGTCACCAGCGCAGTCTTTCCGGAAAGGTCGATCTTCATCTGTCATCTCCATTGATGTCGATGGATATCGGGCGCGGCATGATGCACCGCAATTGTGTCTCACCGATGCGTGACGAAGAGAGTACACAAGACGCCGTCGTCCTGGCGAACGCCAGGACGACGCGGATGGAGCGTGGGCACCAAACAAAAACGGCGCCCGAAGGCGCCGTTTTCAAAACATTGGCTCAAGAGCGGCTTACGCCGCCTCGGCTTCCTTGTCCTGGGTCGGACCGGAGTCCTGGCCCTTGGCATCGACGTCGCGGTCGACGAACTCGATCACGGCCATCGCCGCGTTGTCGCCGTAACGGAAGCCCGCCTTGATGATACGGGTGTAGCCGCCCTGGCGATCCTTGTAGCGGGTCGCCAGCGTGTCGAACAGCTTCTTGACCTGATCCTGGTCGCGCAGCTCCGAGATCGCCTGGCGGCGCAGGGCGAGACCGCCCTTCTTGCCGAGGGTGACGAGCTTCTCGACGATCGGCCGCAGCTCCTTGGCCTTCGGCAGCGTGGTGACGATCTGCTCGTGCTTGATCAGTGCGGCCGCCATGTTGGCGAACATCGCACGCCGGTGCTCGGCGGTGCGGTTGAGCTTCCGATGAACCTTGCCGTGACGCATTGTCTTCTTCCTTCTTCAATTCTGCCGCGGTGGTTCAGCGACAAGTTTTGCAGGTGGGCATCCTGCGTTCGCCCATCAAAAAAATCGTGGCCGGAGATACTCCGGCCACGACGGTGAAATCGGATCAGTAGTGATCCTCGAAGCGCTTGGCGAGCTCGTCGATGTTCTCCGGCGGCCAGCCCGGCACTTCCATGCCGAGGTGCAGACCCATCTGGGCCAGCACTTCCTTGATCTCGTTCAGCGACTTGCGGCCGAAGTTCGGGGTGCGGAGCATTTCCGCTTCCGACTTCTGCACGAGGTCGCCGATGTAGACGATGTTGTCGTTCTTCAGGCAGTTTGCCGAACGCACCGACAGTTCGAGCTCGTCGACCTTCTTGAGGAACGCCGGGTTGAACGCCAGATCGGGGATGATCTCCTGCGTGACTTCCTTGCGCGGCTCTTCGAAGTTAACGAACACGTTGAGCTGATCCTGCAGGATGCGCGCGGCATAGGCCACCGCGTCCTCCGGCGTGATCGCGCCGTTGGTCTCGATCGTCATGGTCAGCTTGTCGTAGTCGAGGATCTGGCCCTCACGGGTGTTCTCGACCTTGTAGGAGACCTTGCGGACCGGCGAGAACAGGCTGTCGACCGGGATCAGGCCGATCGGCGCATCCTCAGGCCGGTTGCGCTCGGCGGCGACATAGCCCTTGCCGGTCGTGACCGTGAATTCCATGCGGATCTCGGCGCCATCGTCCAGCGTGCAGAGCTGCAGGTCGGGATTGAGCACGGTGACATCGCCGACGGTCTGGATGTCGCCGGCGGTGACGGCGCCCGGGCCCTGCTTCTTCACGACCATGCGCTTCGGGCCTTCGCCCTGCATCTTGATCGAGATGTCCTTGATGTTGAGGACCATGTCGGTGACGTCTTCACGGACACCGGCAATCGAGGAGAACTCGTGCAGCACGCCGTCGATATGCACCGACTGCACCGCTGCGCCCTGCAGCGAGGACAGCAGGATGCGGCGCAGCGCGTTGCCGAGCGTCTGGCCGAAGCCGCGCTCGAGCGGTTCGGCGACCACGGTGGCGAACCGGCTCGCGTCCGAGCCCGGCGTCACCTGCAGCTTGTTCGGTCGAATGAGTTCTTGCCAATTTTTCTGGATCGTCACTTGTTCACCCATGTGCCAGTCGTTGGGCCCGTCGAATGGCCGAACCTGGCGTTGGAGATCGCGGAACAGTCCGCGCGGTCAATTCCAAAAACCATCGCAGGGCGGCTAGCAGCCGCCCGCGATTTACAGATCAAACGCGCCGACGCTTGCGCGGACGGCAGCCATTGTGCGGGATCGTGGTCACGTCGCGGATCGAGGTGACGGTGAAGCCCGCAGCCTGCAGCGCACGGAGCGCCGACTCACGGCCCGAACCCGGGCCGGCCACTTCAACCTCCAGCGTGCGCATGCCGTGTTCCTGCGCCTTCTTGGAGACGTCTTCGGCCGCGACCTGCGCGGCATAGGGGGTCGACTTGCGCGAGCCCTTGAAGCCCATCGTGCCGGCCGACGACCAGGCGATGGTGTTGCCCTGCGCGTCGGTGATGGTGATGGTCGTGTTGTTGAACGACGAATTCACGTGCGCGATGCCGGAGGCGATGTTCTTGCGTTCGCGGCGACGTACGCGGGTGGCTTCCTTGCCCATTTCAAACCTTTCCTGTGATCTCAACGCCGCCGTAGTGCCAGCGGCTACACCTCAAAACGCAAATGGCGAGTAGCGAATTTCGATTCGCTACCCCCCACCTGCAATTCGCAAAACTTACTTCTTCTTGCCGGCGATCGCTTTGGCCGGACCCTTGCGCGTGCGCGCATTGGTGTGGGTGCGCTGGCCGCGCACCGGCAGACCACGGCGATGACGCAGGCCGCGATAGCAGCCGAGGTCCATCAGCCGCTTGATGTTGATGCCGACCTCACGACGGAGGTCGCCCTCGACCAGATAGTCGCGGTCGATCACTTCGCGGATCTGCAGGACCTCCTGGTCGGTCAACTGGTTGACGCGACGGTCCACCGGGATCTTGACCTTCTCGATGATGTCGGCCGCGTTCTTCTGGCCGATACCATGGATGTACTGAAGCGCGATCAGGACGCGCTTGTTGGTAGGAATGTTGACGCCGGCAATACGGGCCACGGACTTCTCTCCTGTCGCCGCTCCATCACGGATACGGGCTTCTCAAGTTCTTGCTCTCTGCGGGCTTGTGTCCACAAACGCGAACACGACGCCCTTCCCCTCATGTCCTTTGGGGCCCGGCATCGTCATAAAACTATCCAACTTGGATGCGGGGCTTATTAAAGGATTCATGTCGGTTTCGTCAACCGCTCCTAGCGTTTAGCTCGCTTTTTCGTGAGCTTTTTTGCTGCCTTTTTGGCCGCTTTTGCCCCCTTCCGGGCATTCGCGGCACGGGCGGCCTGCTTTGCGGCCTTCTTCACGGTCTCCTTGGCCGGCTGCTTCGCAGCCTTCTTGGTAGCTTTCTTGGCCGCCTTCTTGGCAGCTTTGGCCTTGGAGGCCGGCTTTGAGGCCACCTTGGCGGCCTTCCGGGCCGGTTTGGCGGCCTTTTTGGTCGATTCGGCTGCCTTCCTGGTTGCCGTCTTCGCGGTCTTCTTGGCCGTCCTGGACGCCTTCGAGGCGCTCTTGAGCTCCTCGTGCTCCTTCGGTTCCAGCGCGCCGAGCGCGGTCAGGATCCGGTTGATCTCGCGGGTGACGTGCTCGATGGTCATCATGCCATCGACCGTCAGAAGCTTCCGCCGCTCCGAATAATAGTGAATCAGCGGCTCCGTCAGCGAACGGTATTGCGCGAGGCGCTTGGTCAGCACTTCCGGCGTATCGTCGAGGCGGACTTCCTCGCCGCGCGCGCGGGTTTCCTCGGCACGCTTCTCGACGCGGGCGAGCAGCGCGCTCTCGTTGACGCGCAGCTCGACGACGGCGTCGAGCTTGAGGTGCTTTTTCCGGAGCAGCTCGTCGAGGGCCTCCGCCTGCGGCACGGTGCGCGGAAAGCCGTCGAGTATGAAACCCTTCTTGGCGTCGGGCTCCTCGATCCGGTCAGCGATGATTCCCACCACGACCTCGTCGGGAACCAGGCCGCCGTTGGCCATGATCTCCTTGGCCTGCAAGCCGACCGGGGTGCCCGCGGCAACGGCTGCGCGCAGCATCTCGCCGGTCGAGAGCTGAACGATGCCATGCCGGTGCACCAGCCGCTGCGCCTGGGTTCCCTTGCCCGAGCCCGGCGGCCCCAAAAGGATCAATCTCATATCTGTTTCGCCCCCCGGCTAGGTGGGCGACGTCCGCACACCTGTGTTTTGAGTTTGAAGCCGCGCCGCGATCAGCGGCGGCGGCCTCCCCTGAGCTTCGACTTCCTGATCAACCCTTCGTACTGATGAGCGAGCAGATAGCCCTGCACCTGCGACACCGTATCCATCGTCACGCTGACGACGATCAGGAGCGAAGTGCCGCCAAAGTAGAACGGGACCGAGGCGTAGGAAATCAGAATTTCAGGAATCAGGCAGACGATCGCGAGATAGATCGCACCGAGCACCGTGATGCGCGACAGCACGTAGTCGATGTATTCGGCGGTGCGCTCGCCGGGCCGGATGCCCGGGATGAAGCCGCCATGCTTCTTCAGATTGTCCGCGGTCTCGGTCGGGTTGAACACGATCGCGGTGTAGAAGAAGGCGAAGAACACGATCAGCGCCAGATACATCAGCAGGAACAGCGGGCGGCCGTGGCTGAGCTGGGTGGTGAGCCACTGGAACCACTCCGGCCCCTTGCCGGCGTTGAAGTTCGCAACCGTGGTCGGCAGCAGCAGCAGCGACGAGGCAAAGATCGGCGGAATCACGCCCGAGGTGTTGAGCTTGAGCGGCAGATGCGAGGACTGACCCTCGAACATCTTGTTGCCGACCTGGCGCTTCGGATACTGGATCAACAGCCGGCGCTGCGCCCGCTCCATGAACACGATGAAGGCGATCACGGCGACCGCCATCACGATGACGATCAGGATCAGGCCGGTCGACATCGCGCCCTGGCGGCCGAGTTCCAGCATGTTGGCGAGCGCCGACGGCAGCTCGGCGACGATGCCGGACAGGATGATCAGCGAGATACCGTTGCCGATGCCGCGCGAGGTGATCTGCTCGCCGAGCCACATCAGGAACATGGTGCCGCCGGTCAGCGTGATCGCGGTCGAGATCCGGAAGAACATGCCGGGGTCGCTGACGACATTGCCGGCGCCTTCGAGGCCGATCGCGATGCCGTAGGACTGGAACAGCGCCAGGATCACCGTCAGATATCGGGTGTACTGGTTCAGCGTCTTGCGGCCCGCCTCGCCTTCCTTCTTGAGCGCCTCGAGTTGCGGCGACACGGTGGTCAGCAGCTGCACGATGATCGATGCCGAAATGTACGGCATGATGTTCAGCGCGAAGATCGCCATGCGGTGGATGCCGCCGCCGGCGAACATGTTGAACATGCCGAGGATGCCGCCGGACTGGCTGCGGAACACCTGCTCCCAGATGTTGGGGTCGATGCCCGGCAGCGGGATGTAGGTGCCCAGCCGATAAACAAGCAGCGCACCCAGGGTGAACCAGATGCGCTTCTTCAGCTCGTCGGCTTTCGCCAGCTGTCCGAAATTGAGGTTTGCGGCAAGTTGTTCGGCTGCTGAGACCATGTTCGGCTTTCTCCCGGAGCCCGCTTCGCCGACGCCCCCAAGAAACTCGTTCTCTCGGGCCGTCGGCAGACACCGGACATTATCTGGTGCTCGGCCTCGATAAGTCCATCATTCGATCTGCGGATTGCCCGCGCAGGCCGCGGGCAATGACGCAGATGTTACGCCGCCTCGCCTTCGTCCTTGGCGGGAGCCAGGATCTTGACCGAGCCGCCGGCCTTCTCGACCGCAGCAATGGCCGACTTGGAAGCGCCGTGCGCTTCGATGGTCAGCTTGGCCTTGATCTCGCCGCGGCCGAGCAGCCGCAGGCCGTCCTTGGCGCGGCGCAGCACGCCGGCCTTCACCAGCGTCTCGACGGTCACCGTCGCACTCGCATCGACCAGCTTGCTGTCGACCGCTTCCTGCAGACGGTCGAGATTGATCTCGGCGAAGTCGAGCCGGAAGATGTTGTTGAAACCGCGCTTGGGCAGACGGCGATGCATCGGCATCTGGCCGCCTTCGAAACCCTTGATGCGGACGCCCGAACGCGCGGTCTGGCCCTTGCCGCCGCGGCCCGAGGTCTTGCCCTTGCCGGAACCGATGCCACGGCCGACACGCATGCGCTTCTTGCGCGAGCCGGCGTTGTCGGCGATATCGCTGAGCTTCATCGCCCTTCTCCTTATCTCTGCTTACTCGCCGACGACGCGGACGAGATGCTGAACTTTGCTGATCATGCCGCGAACTTCAGGGGTGTCCTGCAGTTCGGCAACCCGGCCGATCTTGTTGAGCTTGAGGCCGATCAGCGTCGAACGCTGCGAGTGATGGCGGCGGATTGCGCTGCCGATCTGCTCGACCTTGATGGTCTTGCTGGCGTTGGCCTTGGCCATGACAGTAACTCCGAATAGCGCTTCGAGAAGCGCGCGTTGTTATTCCGCCACCACTTCGGCGTCGCCGCCGACGCGGCGCGACTGCAGGGTGGAGACCTTGATGTTGCGGCGCGCAGCCACCGAGCGCGGTGAATCCTGATGCTTCAGCGCGTCGAAGGTTGCGCGAACCATGTTGTAGGGATTCGACGAGCCGATCGACTTCGCCACCACGTCCTGGATGCCGAGCGTCTCGAACACCGCGCGCATCGGGCCGCCGGCGATGATGCCGGTACCCGCCGGAGCGGTACGCAGATAGACGCGGCCGGCGCCGTGACGGCCGGCGACGTCGTGATGCAGCGTGCGGCCTTCGCGCAGCGCGACGCGCGTCAAGTTGCGCTTCGCCGATTCGGTCGCCTTGCGGATCGCTTCCGGAACTTCGCGCGCCTTGCCGTGGCCGAAACCGACCCGGCCCTTCTGATCGCCGATCACGACCAGCGCCGCAAAGCCGAAGCGCTTGCCGCCCTTGACGACCTTCGCCACGCGATTGATGTGGACGAGCTTGTCGACGAACTCGCTGTCGCGCTCCTCGCGCTCCCTGCTCCGTTCGCGTCCGCCGCGTTCGCGTTCACCTGCCATGGTGTTTTCCAATCTCTAGGAGGCCTTACGCCTCAATCCTGTAATCGTTCGTAAAGTTTAGAAGCTCAACCCGCCTTCGCGCGCAGCATCCGCGAGCGCCTTGACGCGCCCGTGATAGATGTAGGCGCCGCGATCGAACACGACTTCCTTGACACCCTTCTGCGCCGCGCGTTCCGCCAGCAGCTTGCCGACGGCCTTCGCCGCATCGATGTCGGCGCCGGTCTTGCCGGCGTCGCGCAGGTTCTTCTCCAGCGACGAGGCGGACGCGAGCGTCTCGCCCTTCTGGTCGTCGATGACCTGGGCGTAGATGTGCTTGGACGAGCGGAACACCGACAGCCGCGGACGGCCGCCTGCCGAGCGGCGAAGCGCAAGGCGGACGCGCTGCTTGCGCCGGGCATTCGTAACCTTGAGTGACATGACCGGCTCCGTTACTTCTTCTTGCCTTCCTTGCGGAAGATGAATTCGTTGGCGTACTTCACGCCCTTGCCCTTGTAGGGCTCCGGCGGACGGTAGGCGCGGATCTCGGCGGCGACCTGGCCGACGCGCTGCGGATCGTTGCCGGTGATCGTGATCTCGGTCGGCTTCGGCACCGCGATGGTGATGCCTTCCGGGATCGCGTAGACCACGTCGTGGCTGTAGCCGAGCGCGAGCTGCAGGTTCTTGCCCTGCATCGCGGCGCGGTAGCCGACGCCGGTGATCTCGAGCTTCTTCTCGAAGCCCTTGGTGACGCCCTCGACGAGGTTGGCGACCTGCGCGCGCGCGGTGCCGTACATCGCCTGCGCGCGGTTGGTCTTGACGCGCGGAGCGACCTTGACCTGGCCGTTCTCGAACTTCACCTCGACGTCGTCATGCACGACGAACTGAAGCTGGCCCTTCGGCCCCTTCACCTTCACCGTCTGGCCCTCGACGCTTGCCGTCACACCCGACGGGATCGCCACCGGCCTTTTGCCGATACGTGACATCGTAAAATCCTTCCTCAGAACACCGTGAAGAGAACTTCGCCGCCCACGTTGGCGTCGCGCGCCTCGTGGTCAGCCATGATTCCCTTCGGCGTCGACAACACCGAAATGCCGAGACCGTTGTTCACGCGCGGCAGGTTCTTCACCGAGGCGTAAACGCGGCGGCCCGGCTTCGACACCCGCTCGATCTCGCGGATGACGGGCTCGCCGTCGAAATACTTCAGCTCGATCTCGAGCTCGCTGCGGCCCGACGCATGCTCGACGCTGGCGTAGCCGCGGATATAACCCTCGGACTTCAGCACCTCGAGCACGTTGGCGCGCATCTTCGAGCCGGGGCTCGAGACCTTGGACTTGGAGCGCATCTGCGCGTTGCGGATGCGGGTGATGAGATCGCTGATCGGATCGTGCGTAGACATTGTTCCGACCCTCCCTTACCAGCTCGACTTCACGAGGCCGGGAACCAGGCCCTTGGAGCCGAGTTCACGCAGCGCGATGCGCGAGAGCTTGTTCTTGCGATAGTTCGAGCGCGGACGCCCGGTCAGCTCGCAACGGTTGCGGATGCGCGTCGGCGACGAATTGCGGGGCATCTCGGCGAGCTTCAGCGTCGCCGCGAAGCGCTCTTCCATCGGCTTGGTCTTGTCGGCGATGATCGCCTTCAGCTTCTCACGCTGCGGGGCAGCGTTCTTCGCCATCCGCTTGCGCCGGTTGTTCTTCTCGATCGAACTCTTCTTTGCCATGCTTGGCTCCTGGGTATCCGCGTTTGAGTGGCTTTGCCTCAGCTACTCACTGCCGGAACGGGAAATTGAAAGCGGTCAACAAGGCGCGCGCCTCGTCGTCGGTCTTGGCGGTGGTGCAGACCGTGATGTCCATGCCACGCGCTTCCGAGACCTTGTCGAAGTCGATCTCGGGGAAAATGATGTGCTCCTTGATGCCGAGCGAATAGTTGCCGCGGCCGTCGAAGCTCTTCGGGTTCAGGCCGCGGAAGTCGCGGACGCGGGGCAGCGCCACGTTCACCAGGCGGTCGATGAACTCGTACATATGGGCCTTGCGCAGCGTGACCTTGCAGCCGATCGGCTGGTTCTCACGCAGCTTGAAGGTCGCGATCGCGATCCGCGAATAGGTCACGATCGCCTTCTGGCCGGCGATCTGGCTCAGCTCGGCAGCGGCGGTCTCGGCCTTCTTGCGGTCGTTGACGGAATCGCCAACGCCCATGTTGAGCACGACCTTGTCGAGGCGCGGCACCTGCATCACGTTGGCATAACCGAACTTCTCGGTCATCATGCCGCGGATCTTCTTGTCGTACTCCGCGCGCAGACGCGGCGTGTAAGCTGTCTCAGCCATCGATCTCTGCTCCCGAGCTCTTGGCAACACGAACCTTCTTGCCATCGGCCTGAATCTTGAACCCAATGCGGGTCGGCTTTCCGTCCTTGCCGACATACGCAATGTTGGACAGGTCGATCGGCATCTCCTTGGAGATGATGCCGCCTTCCTGGGTCTGGCTCTGCTTCTGGTGACGCTTCACCAGGTTGATGCCGCGAACGAGAGCCTTGTTCTCGTCCGGACGCACCTCGAACACCTCGCCGGTGCGACCCTTGTCGCGCCCGGTGAGCACCATCACCTTGTCGCCCTTGCGGATCTTGGCAGCCATCACAGCACCTCCGGCGCAAGCGAAATGATCTTCATGTGGTTCTTGGCGCGCAGCTCGCGCGGCACCGGCCCGAAGATACGGGTGCCGACCGGCTCGGACTGATTGTTGATCAGCACGGCGGCGTTGCGGTCGAAACGGATGACCGAACCGTCGGCGCGGCGGATGTCCTTGCGGACCCGGACCACGACGGCCTTCATCACGTCGCCCTTCTTCACCTTGCCACGCGGGATGGCTTCCTTGATCGACACAACGATAACGTCGCCCACGGTGGCATAGCGGCGCTTGGAACCTCCAAGAACCTTGATGCACATGACACGGCGTGCGCCTGAATTATCGGCCACGTCGAGGTTGGTCTGCATCTGAATCATTGATGCACCTCGTCCTCTTTCTGCGCTTTAGCGCGCCCAAAATTTCCCTGAATGACTTCGGCCAGGCCGAGGTAATCAGGCCGTTTTCTTGTGTTCGCCCCGGACCACGGTCCAGCGCTTCAGCTTCGAGATCGGCTTCGATTCCTCGATCCAGACCATGTCGCCCGGCTTGAACTGATTGTCCTCGTCGTGCGCGTGGTAGTTCTTGGAACGGCGGATCGTCTTCTTGTAGATCGGGTGGGTGAAGCGGCGGTCAACGCGCACCACCACGGTCTTGGCTTGCTTGTCGCTGACGACCACGCCCTGCAGAGTACGTTTCGGCATAGCTGGCCCCTTATTTCTTCTTCGCGCGCTGCTGCGCGGCGATGGTCTTGATACGAGCGATATCGCGGCGGGCTTCCCGCATCCGCGACGTGTTCTCCAGCTGCCCGGTGGCGCGCTGGAAACGCAGGTTGAAGCGTTCCTTCTTCAGGTTAAGGACCGCGTCTTCCCGCTGGTCGTCGCTCATCGCGCGAATGTCTTCAACTTTCATCTCGGCCATGGCGATTACTCCGCAATGCGCGCAACGAAGCGCGTCTTGATCGGCAGCTTGGCGGCGGCGAGCGACAGCGCCTCCTTGGCGGTCTGCACCGGCACGCCGTCGATCTCGAACATCACGCGGCCCGGCTTGATCCGGACCACCCACAATTCAGGCGCACCCTTGCCGGAGCCCATGCGGACTTCGGCGGGCTTCTTCGACACCGGCACGTCCGGGAACACCCGGATCCAGACACGGCCGGCGCGCTTCATGTGACGGGTCAGCGCGCGGCGGGCGGCTTCGATCTGACGGGCGGTGACGCGCTCAGGCTCCATCGCCTTCAGGCCGAACTGGCCGAACGCCAACGTCGCGCCAGAGGTCGCAACGCCGTGGATACGGCCCTTATGCGCCTTCCGGAACTTCGTCTTCTTAGGTTGCATCATGGCTTTAAGCCCTCAAATTCCTGCTTTGCCTCAAGCGGCGTCGCGGCGCGAACGCGGCGTGCTGTCGCCCTCGGCCATCTTCTTGTCCTGGGCCATCGGATCGTGCTCGAGGATCTCGCCCTTGAAGATCCAGACCTTGACGCCGCAGGTGCCGAAGGTCGTGAACGCGGTGGCGACGCCGTAGTCGACGTCGGCGCGCAGCGTGTGCAGCGGCACGCGACCTTCGCGATACCACTCCATGCGCGCGATTTCGGCGCCGCCGAGACGGCCCGAGCAGTTGATGCGGATGCCCTCGGCGCCGAGACGCATCGCCGACTGCACGGCGCGCTTCATGGCGCGGCGGAATGCCACGCGGCGCTCGAGCTGCTGGGCGATCGATTCAGCGACCAGGGTCGCGTCGAGCTCCGGCTTGCGGATTTCGACGATGTTGATCACGACGTCCGACGAGGTGATGTCGGCAACCTTCTTGCGCAGCTTGTCGATGTCGGCGCCCTTCTTGCCGATCACGACGCCCGGACGGGCCGAGTGGATCGTCACGCGGCACTTCTTGTGCGGACGCTCGATCACGATGCGGGCGACGGCCGCCTGCTTGAGCTCCTTGTGCAGGATCTCGCGGATCTTGACGTCCTCGTGCAGCAGCTTGCCGTATTCCTGCTTGCCGGCGAACCAACGGGAGTCCCAGGTCCGGTTGATGCCGAGACGCAGCCCGATTGGATTGATCTTTTGACCCATCGTCTTCTCCTGCGCCCTTCTTAGGCGCTTGCCTCGGCCTCGACCTGACGAACCACGATGGTCAGGTGCGAGAACGGTTTGAACACACGGCCCGAACGGCCACGGCCGCGCGGAGCAAAACGCTTCATCACGATGCCATTGCCGACATGCGCCTCGGCAACGACGAGATCGTCGACATCGAGGTCATGGTTGTTCTCGGCGTTCGCGATCGCCGATTCCAGGCACTTCTTGACGTCGACCGCGATCCGCTTGCGCGAGAACTGCAGGTCGGCGAGCGCAGCCGAAGCCTTGCGGCCGCGGATCAGCTGCGCCACCAGGTTGAGCTTCTGCGGGCTGACGCGCAGCATGCGGGCGACGGCCTTGGCCTCATTGTCCGCGAGGCTACGTTCGCGCTTTGGTTTGCTCATCGTCTATTCCTCAAGCCTTCTTGGCTTTCTTGTCGCCCGAGTGGCCGTGGAAGGTCCGGGTCGGCGAGAACTCGCCGAACTTGTGACCCACCATTTCCTCGTTGATCGCCACCGGCACATGCTTCTGGCCGTTGTAGACACCGAAGGTCAGGCCGACGAACTGCGGCAGGATGGTGGAGCGACGGCTCCAGATCTTGATGACGTCGTGACGGCCAGACGAGCGCGCGGCATCTGCCTTCTTGAGCAGAGAACCCTCGACGAACGGGCCTTTCCAGACTGAACGAACCATGTCCGGCGTTCCTTACTTCTTCCGCTTGTGGCGGCTGAGGAGAATGAATTTGTTGGTCGACTTGTTGGTGCGGGTCTTCTTGCCCTTGGTCGGCTTGCCCCACGGAGTAACCGGGTGGCGACCGCCCGAGGTACGACCTTCACCACCGCCGTGCGGATGGTCGATCGGGTTCATGACGACGCCGCGGTTATGCGGACGCCAGCCGAGCCAGCGGGTACGACCGGCCTTGCCGATCGAGATGTTCATGTGATCCGGGTTCGA
>DASVOL010000536.1:0-2951 GCA_036383375.1 Bradyrhizobium sp.
ACGCCGGTGACCGCGGCCAGCGATCTTGCGACGTCATCGGGATGCGCCTCTGCCCATTTCGCCGTCGACGCCGTGACATCGACGATCTGCTGCAGGATCGCACCGCGATTCCGCGCGAAGTCGCGGTTGGCGATGTAGAACGCGTTGGTCTTGGTGACGTCGCGGCTGTTGACCAGAATGCGGCCGTTCTGCCTGGTCTCGCCGATCGCAAAATACGGATCCCAGATTGCCCAGGCGTCGATGCCGCCATTGGCAAAGGCGGGGCCGGCGTCCGGGGGCGTCAGATAGACCGGCGTGATGTCGTCATAGGTCAGCCCGGCCTTCTCCAGTGTCTGGATCACAACATTATGTGCGCTGGATCCCTTGGTGAAGCCGACGCGCTTGCCCTTGAGATCGGCGATGTCCCTGATTGCCGAATTCTGCGGCACCAGGATGCCCGACCCGTTCATGATCGGCTGCGCGGCGGCATAGACGATGGCCGCACCCGCGGCCTGTGCGAAGATCGGCGGGGAATCGCCGACCGCGCCGTAATCGACGCTGCCGACATTCATCGCTTCCATCATCGGCGGACCCGAGGAGAACTCGACCCATTTCACGCCGACGCCCTGCGGCTTGAAATGATTTTCCAAGGCCTCACGCTGGCGCGTGATAACGAGCACGCCGTTCTTCTGGTAGCCGATACGAATTTCCTTCGCGTCCGCCTGGGCCTGCGCGTTTCGTGACAGCGCGGCAGTGGCGGCTG
This sequence comes from Bradyrhizobium sp., assembly GCA_036383375.1. Classification (GTDB taxonomy): domain Bacteria; phylum Pseudomonadota; class Alphaproteobacteria; order Rhizobiales; family Xanthobacteraceae; genus Bradyrhizobium. The sequence continues at coordinate 743 of DASVOL010000536.1, forward strand.
CGACGAACGACAGCTGGAGGAAATCACGACGCTTCATTCCAAAACTCTCCTGACGATCGAGCGCGTTTCTCAACACGCGATCATGCGATGTCAGGATGATGGGGCGCGCGAATGAAGCTGTCGAGCACCGCACAAAAATAGCGATGCCTGCACTTCGGTGCAGGGATCGCGCGTGCCGTTTCGTTCAAGGCGCAGGTCGGGCGTAGCGAATTATTTTCTTCACGCGATCGCGAGGTCGCTGCACGGGACTCGATCAGCCCGCGGCTGCGGTCTTCGGGCCGACATTGACCGCGAGTTTACCATAGCGATCCGAGAACGCCTGGGTGTCGATCTCCTCGAGCTGGATCGAGCCGTCAAGCACGCCCTTCTTCCAGGCATCGTGCTCGGGATCGTGCTGGAACTCGGGCATCACCTCTTTGCCGAACAATTCGAGCGACTCGCAAATGTGCTCATGGGTGTTCTTGCCGGCCTGGTTGAGCAGGATCACCTGGTCGATATGCGAGGCGCGGAAGCGGCGCAGCTTCTTGCGCAGGGTTTCCGGCGAGCCGATCAGGCCGCCGCGCAGCGCCGCCTCCTGCGCCTCGGGATTCTCGCGTTTCCATTTGTTGTACTCGTCCCACATGTTGACGGTGCCGGGTGCCGGGCGCTGCCGGTTCTGCGCTTGGCCGTAATAGCGCAGCGCGAACTGGAAGAAGGTCGCGCCGTCGGCGCGCTTGCGCGCTTCCTCATCGGTCTCGGCGCACATGAAGAACGAGACCAGCGCCATGTTGGGATTGATCTCGTAGTCGGCGAGCTTCTTCAGCCGTTTGGTGATCGCGTTGTAATAGGCGTGCACCCAGGCATGCGCCGCCTCGGCGCTGACGAACTGGAAGCCGAGCGCGCCGAATCCGTTCTGCCCGGCGCGTTCGATCGTCGGCAATTGCGAGCACGCCATCCAGAGCGGCGGATGCGGCTTCTGCACCGGCTTCGGTACGACATTGCGCAGCGGGATGTCGAAATACTTGCCGTGATGCTCGGTGCCGACCTTGGTGAACATCGGAAAGATCGCCTGCACGGCTTCCTCGAACACCTCGCGCTTGGTCTCCATGTCGCGGCCGAACGGCGTCAGCTCGGTGATCGAGGCGCTCTCGCCCATGCCGAACTCGCAGCGGCCGTTACTGAGCAGATCGAGCACCGCGACCCGCTCGGCGACGCGCGCGGGATGATTGGTGGTGAGCTGGAAGATGCCGTGGCCGAGCCGGATGTTTTTGGTGCGCTGGCTCGCGGCGGCGAGGAAGGATTCCGGCGCCGGCGAGTGCGAATATTCCTCCAGGAAATGATGCTCGACGACCCACGCATAATCGTAGCCGAGCCGGTCAGCGGTCTCCAATTGGGTCAGCGCGTTCTGGTAGAGCCGCAGCTCGTCGCCGTCGTTCCAGGGGCGCGGCAGTTGCAGCTCGTAAAAGATGCCGAATTTCATGGCGTCACTCCCAAGGTCGTCCCCGACCACCTCTGGTGGTCCCGACCCCTGTTGTTTTCGGTCAGTCTAGTGCCGCCCCGGATCAAGTCTAGCCTCGGGGGCGAAACCCCAATTCCGTGCAGCGGGAGACGGCTTGCTTGGGACGCATGAATGTTTAGCTTGTGCGGGTGTGAGTCGCGGCGCTATCGGTCGCGCGCTCATTCTTCCGAAAGCCACATGACCACCTTTACGCCGCATCAGGATTCCGCGCTGAAAGCCGTTGCCGACTGGCTGAAAGCCAAGCCCGGCCAGAACGGGACGCCGCCGGTGTTCCGCCTGTTCGGCTATGCCGGAACCGGCAAGACCACGCTCGCCCAGCACATCGCCGAAGGCGTCGACGGCGAGGTGAAGTTCGCAGCCTTCACCGGCAAGGCGGCGCTGGTCATGCGCAACAAGGGTTGCGACGAGGCCTCCACCATCCATTCGCTGATCTACCGCGCCCGCGAATCCGGCGAGGAGCAGCCGAGCTTTGAATTGTGGGACGACGCGCCGGCCTCCAAGGCCAAGCTGATCGTGATCGACGAATGCTCCATGGTCGATGCCGAACTGGGCCGCGACCTGATGTCGTTCGATTGTCCGCTGCTGGTGCTGGGCGATCCGGCGCAGTTGCCGCCGATTCAAGGCGGCGGTTTCTTCACCGATGCCGAACCGGATGCGATGCTCACCGAGGTGCATCGTCAGGCGCAGGACGATCCGATCGTGCGGATGTCG
>DASVOL010000537.1:0-5034 GCA_036383375.1 Bradyrhizobium sp.
CTCTCGCAGGATGACTATATTGCGGTATGGCCAATCAGCGTGACCCCAATAAACGACCCTCGCCGGATGCGCTGCTGGAGGCGGCGCGCCGGGAGACCGATCGATCGGGGCGGCTGAAGATCTTCATCGGCGCCGCCCCCGGCGTCGGCAAGACCTACGAGATGCTCTCGAGCGCCCACGCCCGCCTCAAGGCGGGCGTCGACGTCGTGGTCGGTGTCGTCGAAACCCACGGACGGGCGGAGACCGAGGCGCTGCTCAAGGGGCTCGAGGTGATACCGCGGAAGCGGCTGGCCTATCGCGACCAGACGCTCGAGGAGATGGACCTCGACGCCCTGATCGCGCGGCGGCCGCAGCTCGCGCTGGTCGACGAGCTCGCCCACACCAATGCGCCGGGCAGCCGGCATCCCAAGCGCTATCTCGATGTCGAGGAATTGCTGTCGCACGGCATCGATGTCTACACCGCGATCAACATCCAGCACATCGAGAGCCTCAACGACGTCGTCGCGCAGATCACCCATGTGCGGGTGCGCGAGACGGTGCCCGACTCGGTGGTCGATCGCGCCGATGCCATCGAGCTGATCGACCTCACGCCAGACGACCTGATCCAGCGGCTTAAGGAGGGCAAGGTCTATGTGCCGAAGCAGGCCGAGCGGGCGCTGGAGCACTATTTCTCGCCCGGCAATCTCACCGCGCTGCGCGAGCTGGCGTTGCGCCGCACCGCCGAACGGGTCGACGAGCAGCTGCTTACCCACATGCAGGCCAATGCGATCCAGGGCCCCTGGGCCGCCGGCGAGCGCATCCTGGTTTGCCTGAGCGAGGATCCGCGCGCGGCCGGCCTCGTGCGCTACACCAAGCGCCTGGCCGACCGGCTGCATGCGCAATGGACCGCGGTCAGCATCGAAACGCGGCGCAGCCTGCAATTGAGCGACGAGCAGCGCGACCGGCTTTCCGACACCATGCGGCTCGCGGAATCGCTCGGCGGCGAGGCGCTGACCCTTCCCGGCGTCGGCCGCCGCATTGCCGACGATGTCATCAATTTCGCCCAGGCCAACAACGTCACCCAGATCATCATCGGCAAGTCGACACGCTCGCGCTGGTTCGAGCTGACGCGCGGTTCGGTGGTGCACGATCTGGTGCGCCGGGCCGGCAATATCAGCGTCAATGTGATCGCCGGCGACGAGCTGCCGGTCGGCAAGGCGGCGGTGCAGACCGCGCAGCGGCAGGAGCCGTTCAATCCGCGGCCCTATTTGATGGCGCTGCTGCTGACGGCCATCGGGCTGGGCGCGGCCAAGCTGATCCAGCCGTTCTTCGGCATCGAGAATGTCGACCTCGTCTTCATCACCGCAGTGGTCGGCGCCGCGGCGCGCTACGGCCTGTGGCCATCGCTGCTCGCCAGCGTCGCGGCTTCGCTGTGCTACAATTTCTTCTTCCTGCCGCCGGTCTATACCTTCACCATCACCGACCCGACCAATGTCGCGGCGTTCTTCTTCTTCATGCTGATCGCGCTGATCGTCTCCAACGTCGCGGCGCGGGTGCGCACCCAGGCCGACACCGCGATCGGCCGCGTCCGCACCACCGAGTCGCTGTATGCGTTCAGCCGCAAGCTCGCCGGCACCGCGACGCTCGACGACGTGCTGTGGGCGACCGCCTACCAGATCGCGCTGATGCTGAAGGTGCGCGTGGTGCTGCTGCTGCCGGAGGGCGGCATGCTGACCGTCAAGAGCGGCTATCCGCCGGAGGACCAGCTCGATCAGGCCGATCTGGCCGCCGCCAACTGGGCCTGGGGCAACGATCGTCCGGCAGGCCGTGGCTCCGACACGCTGCCGGGCGGCAAGCGATTGTTCCTGCCGATGCGCACCGGGCGCGGGCCGATCGGCGTGATCGGCATCGACGACGACCGCACCGGGCCGCTGCTGACGCCCGACCAGCGCCGGCTGCTCGACGCGCTGGTCGACCAGGGGGCGCTCGCGATCGAGCGGGTGCTGCTGGTCGAGGACATGGACCGGGTCAAGCGCACGGTCGAGTCCGACCGGCTGCGCGGCGCGCTGTTGACCTCGATCTCGCACGACCTCAAGACGCCGCTCGCTTCAGTGCTCGGCTCGGCCTCGGCGCTGCGCGATCTCGGCGCCAGCCTGAGCGATGCCCAGAAGCATGATCTGCTCGCGACCGTGATCGACGAGTCGGAGCGGCTCAATCGTTTCATCGCCAATCTCCTTGATATGACGAAGCTGGAATCCGGCGCGATCGTGCCCAACACCGCACGGCACGACGTCGGCGAGATCGTCGGCAGCGCGCTGCGCCGCGCCGCCAAGATCCTGGTACATCACCGGGTGTCGCTGGAGCTTGCGGCCGACCTGCCGATGCTGGAGCTCGATGCGGTGCTGTTCGAGCAGGTGCTGTTCAACCTGCTCGACAATGCCGCCAAATACGCCCCCTCGGACACCACGATCTCGATCCGCGGCGCGCGCGACCGCGACACCATCGCGTTGCAGATCCTCGATGAAGGCAACGGCATTCCGGCCGCCGAGCTCGAAAGCGTGTTCGACAAGTTCTACCGCGCCGAGAAGGGCGATCATGTCCGCCCCGGCACCGGCCTCGGCCTTGCGATCTCGCGCGGCTTCGTCGAGGCGATGCGCGGCACGATCGCGGCGGCCAACCGCTCCGACCGGAGCGGCGCCGTCATCACCATCCGCCTGCCTGTTACGGCCGACACCGACGCGCTGGACACCGCCGCATGAACGCAACGCCGATCAAAGTCCTGGTCATCGACGACGAGCCGCCGATCCGCAAGCTCCTGCGGATGGGGCTGAGCACGCAGGGCTACGACATTCTCGAGGCCTCCAACGGCAAGATCGCCCTGGAGATGCTGGGCGAGGGGCCGGCGCTGATCATCCTCGATCTCGGACTGCCTGATATCCAGGGCCACGACCTGTTGCGCATGATCCGCGGCCGCAACGAGAGCGTCCCGATCGTGGTGCTGTCGAGCCGCGGCGACGAGGCCGGCAAGGTGCAGGCGCTCGATCTCGGCGCCGACGATTACCTGACCAAGCCGTTCGGCATGGACGAATTGCTGGCGCGGCTGCGCGCGGCGTTGCGGCACCAGCTGCAGGTGCAGGGCGAGCGGCCGGTGTTCCGCTCCGGCGATCTCTCGGTCGACCTGGTGCGCCGGATCGTCAAGGTCGGCGACAGGGAGATCAAGCTGTCGCCGAAGGAGTACGACCTGTTGCGCGTGCTGGTGCAGCACGCCGGCAAGGTGCTGACCCATCGCTTCCTGCTGAAGGAATTGTGGGACGAATTGACCGATGCGCAATATCTGCGTGTCTATGTGCGCCAGCTCCGCCAGAAGATCGAGGCCGACCCCGAGCGTCCGCAATTCGTGCTGACTGAAACCGGCATCGGCTATCGGCTGCGCGCGGCGGATTAGTGGTCGCGATGGTCCGCGGCGATGCGCGAGCGGCATCCAAACAGCTTGAGTTTGGAACTTGAATGGATACCGTAGGTTTTGGTTCCTGATGGCCGCAGGCTCGCGGCGGCCGTATTTTGCGCCGAGGCCTGCACGTGCCGCTGAGAAATCTCACCACCTATCGCAAGAAGCGCGACTTCGAGAAGACCAATGAGCCGTCGGGCGACGTCAAGGTGGCGCCCGGCAAGCAGCGGCGCTTCGTGATCCAGAAGCATGACGCGACGCGGCTGCATTATGATTTCAGGCTGGAGTTCGACGGCGTCTTCAAGTCCTGGGCGGTGACGCGCGGGCCCTCGCTCGACCCGCATGACAAGCGGCTCGCGGTCGAGGTCGAGGATCATCCGCTCGACTATGGCGATTTCGAAGGCACCATTCCGCAAGACCAGTATGGCGGCGGCACCGTGCAGCTCTGGGATCGCGGCACCTGGGAATCCGATGATCCCGAGCGCGGCTTCAAGAAGGGGGACCTGAAGTTCACGCTGCATGGCGACAAGCTGCACGGCAGCTGGGTGCTGGTGCGGATGAAGAACGACCGCTTCGGCGGCAAGCGCACCAACTGGCTGTTGATCAAGCATCGCGACGAATACGCCGTTGATGGCAACGGCGAGGCAGTCCTCGACGAGGACCGCTCGGTCGCCTCCGGCCGCTCGATGGCAGAAATCGCAGCCGGCAAGGGCCGGGCGCCGAAGCCGTTCATGCTGGCCAAAGGCAACGGCAAGGCGAAGGCGACAATCAAGGCGGATGCGGTCTGGCAGTCCAACCACGGCATGGCCGCGGACGCGCGCGCCAGGACCAAGGCGCCGGCGCCCAGGGAAAAATTGAAACCGCAATTGAAGACGAGGCCGAAGGCCTTGCCGAAGCAGGTAACGGAGATGCCGGACTTCGTCACGCCGCAGCTCTGCGCCGCGGTCGAGAGTCCGCCCAATGGCGCGGGCTGGTGCCACGAGATCAAGTTCGACGGCTACCGCGTGCAACTCCGCGTCGAGGACGGCGAGGCCGTGGTGAAGACCCGCAAGGGGCTCGACTGGTCCGACAAGTTCGGTGCGATCGTGAAGGAGGCCGGCAAGCTGCCGGATACCCTGATCGATGGCGAGATCGTCGCGCTCGACGAAAACGGCATGCCGCATTTCTCGACGCTGCAGGCGGCATTGTCCGACGGCAAGACGGACCAGCTGATCTTCTACGCGTTCGATCTTCTGTTTGAAGGCAACGAGGATCTCCGCCCGCTGCCGCTGACCGAGCGCAAGGCGCGGCTGCACGCGCTGCTCGCCGCGCGCAAGGGCAGACTGATCCGCTATGTCGAGCATTTCGAGGAGCGCGGCGACGCCGTGCTGGAGTCGGCGCGCAAGCTCGGACTGGAAGGCATCGTCTCCAAGCGCCTCGGCAGCGCCTATCGCTCCGGCCGCTCCGACGACTGGACCAAAGCGAAAATCCGCGCCGGCCACGAGGTGGTGATCGGCGGCTGGAAGACCACGGGCGGCAAATTCCGCTCGCTGATGGCCGGTGTCTATCGCGATGGCCACCTGGCGTTTGTCGGCATCGTCGGCACCGGCTTCGGCCAGGACACCGTC
>DASVOL010000538.1:0-1820 GCA_036383375.1 Bradyrhizobium sp.
GCATCGACATCGCGTTCAGCCACCGCCCGGCGCTCGGATCGGCGGCACGCGCGGCCGAGATCACCGGCCATGGCAAAGGCGCGGCGAAGGTCGCGCGGCTCAACGAGCTGCGCAAGTTCCTCGAGCGCGGCGGCTTCCTCAACGCCCGCCGCGAGCGGATGCCGGGCGATGCCTCGACGCGCTCCTATGCGCGGCTGCGCAACGACGACGGCAGCGTCATCCTGATGAACTCGCCGCGCCGGCCCGACGGCCCGGCGATCTACAACGGCCGGTCCTACAGCGCAGCGGTGCATCTCGCCGAAGACGTCAGGCCGTTCGTCGCCATCGGAAACGGCCTGCGCAAGCATGGCTTCTCCGCGCCGGCGATCCGCCACATCGATCTCGAATCCGGCTTCCTGATCACCGAAGATCTCGGGGCCGAAAGCGTGATCGAAGGCGATCCGCCGCAGCCGATCGCCGAACGCTACGAGGCTGCCGTCGACATGCTGGCGGCGCTGCATCGCGAGGCGCTGCCGGAGCAGCTGCCGCTGACATCGGACGAGAGCTACGACATCCCGGTGTTCGATATCGACGCCTGGCTGATCGAGATCGGGCTGATGCTGGAATGGTACCTGCCCGACCGCGGCGTGCAGCCGAACGAGGAGCTCCGCAGCGATTTCCTCGGGATGTGGCGCGGCCTTCTGCAGAAGCCCGCAGCGGCGCCGCAGACCTGGGTGATCCGCGACTTCCATTCGCCGAACATCATCTGGCTTGCCGAGCGCACCGGCATCCTGCGCGTCGGCATCATCGACTTCCAGGACGCGCTGCTCGGCCCTGCGGCCTATGACGTGGTGTCGCTGCTGCAGGATGCGCGGATCGACGTGCCCGAGCAGCTCGAACTGTCGCTCTTGACCCGTTACATCAAGGCGCGGCGCGCCACTGACGAAAGCTTCGATCCCGCAGGGTTCGCCGAGCTCTATGCGATCATGTCGGCGCAGCGCAACACCCGCCTGCTCGGCACCTTTGCGCGGCTCAACCGCCGCGACGGCAAGCCGCAATATCTGAAGCACCAACCGCGGATCTGGACCTACCTCGAGCGGTCGCTGGCCCATCCGGCACTGGCCACCTTCCGCATCTGGTACACAGCCAACGTCCCTCCCCCAGTACCGTAGTTTACGGGTTATTAGCCTTGGGTCCCCTAAGGTCGCGAAGGCAGCATCTCATCCGGGGCGCGGCCGGATCGGGAGCAGGACCACACGATGGGGACGGAACGACGCAAGGGCGATCGTGTCACGTTTGAGCGCGGCATAGCCGCGCACATGATGGGCATTGACGGCACCTGGCGGCGCGACTGCACCATGGAAGACGTGTCGGAGACGGGCGCCAAGCTCTCCGTCGACGGCTCGGTCGAGGGCCTGAACCTGAAGGAGTTTTTTCTGCTGCTGTCGTCCACAGGATTGGCCTATCGCCGCTGTGAGCTGGCGTGGGTCAATGGCGACCAGATCGGCGTCAACTTCCTTAAACAAGGCGACAAGAAGAAGAAAACTGCCAGACGCGGCGCGCAGGCTGCCGACGTCTAGGCCATCGTCGCCATTGCCGTCTTACGGCCGTCATGTCCTGTGACTATGGCGTCTGATCGATGCGCTTGCCGAATCGCCGTGATATGATCGGCGCCGAGAGATGATGACCGAGAACATCAGGAAAATGCCCGTCACTCCCCATAAGGCTATGGTGCTCGCTGCGGGCCTCGGCGTGCGCATGCGCCCCCTGACCAACACGATGCCGAAGCCGCTGGTGAGCGTCGCCGGCCAGCCGCTGCTCGACCATGTGCTCGACAAGCT
>DASVOL010000539.1:0-1562 GCA_036383375.1 Bradyrhizobium sp.
GAGGCGCCGTTCAGCTTGGCCATCATCTTCCAGGTTGCAAAGTCGGCCCGCGCGCGGGTGTCGGCGCGTCGTGCAATCAGCATATCGGCAGCTTTGATCACCATGGCCTCGAAGCGTTTCCGTCCCTGCGCATGAGTAGGAAGAATGGGTTCCGATGTTCCGATCGGGTCAACCGCAAATCAAGGCTATGTGTTTCCGGTAATGAGGAGAAGGGCGTTGATTACATAGCCGGTCAGAGTTCGCAGTATCGTTGAAATAACATCAAGATTTAGGCCGATCTGCCGGCCGATCACGGGCAGCAGGATCAACAGTCCGATCAGGATCAGCATGCCGTAGGGCTCCAGCCGGGCCAGCGGGATCGCGAGCGGCCGCGGCAGCAGCCCGACCGCGACCCGGCCGCCGTCCAGCGGCGGGATCGGCATCATGTTGAAGATCGCCAGCACGACGTTGATCCGGAACGCGTTTATCAGATTGTCCGCGGTCCATTTTGCCGCATCTGCGGGAACCAATGGCAGCGCGTGGAATGCCAGCGCCGCCGCGGTCGCGAGGATGATGTTGGTGACCGGGCCGGCTAGGGCCACCCACACCATGTCGAGCTTGGGATGGTTGAGGTTGCGGAAGTTCACCGGCACCGGCTTGGCGTAGCCGAACAGGAACGGCGAATGCCCGAAGAACAGTACGGCGGGCAGGATCAGCGTGCCGAACGGATCGATATGCTTCAGCGGGTTGAAGCTGACGCGGCCGAGTTTCCAGGCGGTGTCGTCGCCGAGCCGGTGCGCGACGAAGCCGTGCGCCGCTTCGTGGAAGGTGATGGCGATGATGACCGGCAGCACCCAGACCGAGACGTCGTAGAGGGAAATATTCAATGGCGCGTCGCCTCGGGTTGGCTTGGACCGGACCGTCAGGCTAGCACGGATTCGCGGACGGCCTTGCGGGTGCGTGGCCGCAGGTCAGTGTGTGTCGGGCGCGACGACGCGTACCCGCTGCGGCTGGGTCGTCGCGATCCAGATGCCGGCAAACACGGTGACGATGCCGGCGATCAGATTCCAGCTCAGCGGCTCGCCGAGCAGGGCCGCGCCGACCAGCGAGGCCGCGATTGGATTGACGGTGACCGAGATCGCCACCCGGGTCGGTGTCGTCCGCTCCAGCGCGAAAGCCCAGAGATAGAAGGTGAGCGCTGCGCCGAACGCGCCGAGATAGGTCGCGCTGAACCATTGCGGTGCGCCAAAGTCCGCGACCGGCGCGAAACTGCCGCGCAGCAGCGAGGCTGTTATGAGGACCACGGCCCCGGCCGCCATGGCGAGCGTGGTGAAGGGGATCGGGCCGGAGCGGCGGATATAGGGCTTCGACCAGATGCTGTAGAGCGCCATGCAGAGTGCAGCTGCGACCATCAGGAGATCACCGCGCCAGGCGCCCGGCGGGGCCGTGGCGAGGCCTGATAGTAGCGCCATCGAGACGCCAAGGATGGTGACCAGCACGCCTGTGGTCTTTCGCGCGGTGAGCGGTTCGGCGCCGAGTACCGCGCCGACCAGCATGGTCAGCAGCGGCAGCGTCGAGAGCGC
>DASVOL010000540.1:0-3739 GCA_036383375.1 Bradyrhizobium sp.
CAGGGGGCTCGCCGCCAAGCTGCAGCGTTACCGCGAGGCGATCGCACCTCACGGCATGATCTGGGTGTCGTGGCCGAAGAAGAGCTCAGGTGTCGCGACCGATCTTGACGACAGGGCGGTGCGCGAGATCGGGCTCGCGTCGGGCCTGGTCGACATCAAGGTCTGCGCGGTCGATGCGGTGTGGTCGGGGCTGAAATTCGTGATCCCGGTCAAGGAGCGCGGCAAGCGCTGAGATCGCCGCGGCGAATGGGCTTGGCCTCCGTCGGGGCGCCGTGGCATCCTCAAGGCCAAGCCGACAAACGGCACGGCCGCGTTCTCCGAGGACGCGGCGAGAAAACGGGGAGGGGAGGCCGATGCGCAAGGCATTCGGCGCGCTTGGCGCCATTTCATTCCTGCTGCTGCCCACCGCTTCATTCGCCGCCGAGATGCGCGGCGTCACGGCAACCGAAATCAGGATCGGCCAGACCATGCCCTATAGCGGGCCGGTGTCGGCGTTCGGCGCGCTGGGCAAGGGCGAGGCCGGCTATTTCAGGATGCTGAACGAACGCGGCGGCATCAACGGCCGCAAGATCAACTTCATCTCGCTGGACGATTCCTACGCGCCGCCGAAGACGGTGGAGCAGACACGCCGTCTCGTCGAGAGTGACGAGGTCGCGCTGATTTTCTCCTCGATCGGCACCGCGCACAACACGGCGATCGCAAAATACCTTCAGGGCAAGAACATCCCGCAGCTGTTCCTGGCCTCCGGCGCCTCGAAATTCGGCGACATCGCGCAATTCCCGCAAGCGACGATCGGTGTGCAGGCGCCGTTCCGTTACGAGGCCCGACTCTACGCGCGTTACGCGCTGGCGAAGAATCCGAACGCGAGATTCGCCGTGATCTCGCAGAACGACGATTACGGCCGCGACTATCTCGCGGGCCTCAAGGACGTACTCGGCGAGAAATACGATTCGCTCGTTACCGTTGCGACCTATGAAATCACCGACCCCACGATCGACTCGCAGATCGTCAAGCTGAAGGCGACCAATGCCGACGTCTTCGTGATCGCAGCGACGCCGAAATTCGCGGCGCAGTCGATCCGCAAGGCCTTCGAGATCGGTTGGCGGCCGATGACGTTCCTGTCCAACACCGCGGTGTGGATTTCGACCGTGATGCAGCCGGCCGGCGTCGAGGCCGGCACCGGCATCATCTCCACGGCCTATGTAAAGGATCCGGACGATCCGGCGTGGAAGGACGATCCCGGCATGAAGGGCTGGCGCGACTTCATGACCCGGTACGTGCCCGAAGGCGATCAGCACGACACCAACTACGTCAACGCCTACAACAGTGCGATGGCGCTCGAGGCGGTGCTGAAGGCGTGCGGCGACGATCTCTCGACCGAGAACATCCTGCGGCAGGCCTTCGCGATCAATGACCTGGAATTGCCGATGCTGCTGCCGGGCATCAAGGTCAACACCTCGCCGGCCGATCATGTGCCGGTCGACCAGATGCAGCTGATGCGCTTCAACGGCAAGACCTGGGATCGCTTCGGCGAGCTCCAGACGGGGAATTGAGGCGGAGATCGATCGCCTGTGAGTTCGTGCCTCGCGCTATCCCCGTCATCCTGAGACGCGCGCAAGAGCGCGCTCCTCAGGATGACGGGATCGCCGCCGGGGATAACGCCAGAGGGAGGCTAGTTCGAACTTGGGGCGGCCGTTGGTGCGCCGGCACTCTCATCCGACCGCACATGGATGACGGCTATGTCGTCCTTGTAGAGCCGCTTCCAGCCCTTGAGATGGTCCAGCGCGTTTCCGGCCGGAGAGCCCGAGCTCAGCAGCGTGGCGTCGATCCGGTATTTGTCGAGCAGGTCCAGCAGCTGGCCGACGTCGCGGGCATCGAGCGCGGCGTAATAGTCGAGCACGAATTGCTCGCCATAGAGCTCGGCGCGGCCGTCGATGAACACCTTCATGTCGCGCAGCACCAGGTAGCCGCCGAACGGCGCGGTGCTGAACACGCGCTGCGCCTTGTGTTGCTGGAGGACGTCGACCGCGGCAACGGGCGAGACCGCCGGCAGGAATTTGAACTCGTGCTGCGCGACGAACATCGTCGTCGTCACCCACGCTCCGATCACCATCGCGATGGTCGCCAGGATCGTGACGACGGGGAGGGAGCGTCCATGCTCGACGCGGACGGCGGGGACGCCCGCCATTCCCCATTGTTCGGCGATCGGCTTGGCGAGCACCAAGGGCGCGATGAACGCGAACACCTCGATGTTGCGGATATGGCTCAGCGCCATCCAGACCAGCCCGAGCAGCAACAGGATCCGTGGCACCGACAGGGTCAGCCCGCGATAGCAGATGGCGCCGATCAGGCCGAGCAGCGTGGCTTCGAAGAAGCTGGGCTTGCTGAAATCCGCGGGCAGCCATTCGCCGATCAGCGTCAGCAGCTTGCCGAGGCTCAGGATCTTGGCCGCACCCAGCAGGCTATTCCAGCCATACGGTGTCACGCAGCTCGCGGCCAGTGCAGCGAGGCCGAACAATCCCCATCGCACGATGAGCTCGCGGCGGCGGCCGGGCTTCGCGCTCCACACCGCCTCAAGGCCAATCGGCCCGATCAGCGCCAGGCCGAGCACGAAGCCGCCATGCAGATTGGCCCACAGCGCCATCAGCGGCAGCAGCCACCATGATGGTGAGGTGCGGCGATCCGCTGATGCCATCAGGCCGCCGATGAATGCCAGCAGCACCGGTAGCGCCAACACATGCGGCCGGGCCAAGAAGTGGATCGTCGACAGCAGCAGCGCCAGCGCCGCGATCAGGAGTGCACGCGCCGGATCGAAATACGGGCTCAGCAGATGCAGGAAGATCGCGACCGTCGCGCCGATCGCGATCGAGGTCAGGATCACCGGCCCGGCCCAATCGCCGCCGTACACGAGGGCGTACGCCACCTGCGACAGCCACGAACTCGAAATCCAGGGCTCGCCGAAACGGGTGAACGAGAACACGTCAGTTGTCGGCATCGCGCCGTGTTCGAGGATCCACTGTCCGACCTTGATCTGCCACTCGGTGTCGGAATCGCGCAGCAGGATCTCACCGGCGGAGAGATAGAACAGATAGGCGCCCACGGCGGCGCACAGCGGCAGCAACCCTCGCACCGCGCTACGGCTGCTCACGCTGCTGGTGATGGAGAGGGACATGCGCTTTCTTGGCTCGGCCGGGGACATCGAGGCAACGCCACAACGTGACGTTGGGCGCACTCGACCACGGCTTCCGATAAATTCGGGTAAATGCGGCTGCGATGTCGTGGTTCTGCGCAACGCCGGATGCCTCGATTTCGAGCAATCATCTTAGGGTGCGATTTACGATCGGAGCCCGATCCGGACCCTGAGTGCGGTTGGGACCTGGCCCTTCCGTCGGCCGGGGGCCGCAGGTTCAATCGGAGGTGGCATGCGGCCGTCGCAAAATCCTTACAATTCCAGCTTGTCAATCAGTCTGAATAGTTGTTCACTTCTTCAGACGGTTGCGGGATCAACCGTTCAAAACATTGAAGACGCGTGTGTTCTTCCGGTGGGCGCCGGCCAAGGCACACGGTGGGGGGACGGAATGCCATGGTCTACCGGCGAACTCATCAGGTCGTGAAACGGCTCGCTGCCCGGCGCAGCGCCATCCTGTCGGCTGCGCGGGACGCGGCGGCGGCCGGCGGCATGGCCGCGGTTCAGATCGCACCCGTCGCGGTGCGGGCCAATGTCGCGGCAGGCACCGTC
>DASVOL010000541.1:0-2046 GCA_036383375.1 Bradyrhizobium sp.
GCGAATTTGCGTTCTTCGTCGCTGCGCGCGTCGTGCAGCGCGGTCATCGCCTCCAGCGGAAATTTCGCGTCGATGCAAAGCGGGCGCTGGTCGGGCAGGAATACGACGCAGTCCGGCCGCTTGCCTGACGTCAGCGTGTACTGGAACTCGAACGAGCCCTTCGGCATGCCGTCCTGGACGATCGCTTCCATCCGCGCCTGGCCGAAGGCGCCGCGCGATTGCTTGTTGGCGAGCACGTCGCGCAACGTCGTCACCTGGGTGGTGAGCTCGTTGAGGTTCTTGTGCGCGTGGTCGATGATGCCGAGCCGCTCGTGCAGCACGCGCAGTGAATCCATCGTGTTGCGGGTGGTCTGTTCCATTGATTGGCCGACCCGGTGGGTCACCGAATCGAGCCGCTCGTTGACCGCGCGGGCCATCTCGGCCTGGCGGCCGGCCAGTGCCTGCCCCATCGCATCGACCCGTCCGGAGGCCTCGCTCTGGGCTCGCAGCATGTCGGCGAGCCGCTCCTCCAGTTCGTCGGCCCGAATCGCCTGGGCCATCGCGAGTTCCGCGCCGCGCCGGCTGGCGCGCGCGATCACCACGGCGATGGCAAGCAGCAGGATCAGCGCCAGCGCGCCAAGGCCGATCAACGCGTCGGAGACGCGGAGGGGAAGGTCGCCAATCGTGAGCAGAATCTCGTTCATGCCGGCAGTTGTAGCCGATTCGGCGTGGCCGCCGAACGAAAAGGGAACATTTATGGTAAACACTCCCTTAAATTCCTTGGTTAATCTTGCGTGAAGAAACGTGGTTAAGGCTGCCTTAACCGGTTCCTGAGCGCATTGACCCCATGAAGTCAGCAGCTTAAATCGCCGCCATGGCATTACGAGAAATCATCATCCTGCCGGACAAGCAGTTGCGTCTGGTGTCGAAACCGATCGAGAAGGTGACGCCGGAGATCCGCAAGCTCGCCGACGACATGCTCGAGACCATGTATGACGCGCCCGGCATTGGGCTGGCGGCGATCCAGGTCGCGCAGCCGCTGCGGCTGATCACCATGGACCTCGCCAAGCGCGACGAGAACGGCGAGACCACCCCGCAGCCGCGGGTGTTCATCAATCCGGAGATCATCTCGCATTCGGAAGAGCTGTCGGTCTACGAAGAGGGCTGCCTGTCGATCCCCGAATATTACGAGGAGGTCGAGCGCCCGGCGCGAGTGCGCCTGCGCTTCACCGACCTCGACGGCAAGCTGCATGAGGAGGATGCGGAAGGACTTTACGCGACCTGCATCCAGCACGAGATCGACCATCTCAACGGCGTGCTGTTCGTGGACTATCTGTCGAAGCTGAAGCGCGACCGCGTCTTCAAGAAGTTCGAGAAGGCCGCCAAGCGCGCGGCGGAGTAGGCGTTGCCGCCTCCTCAGACGCGTCATGGCCGGGCTTGACCCGGCCATCCACGTCTTGCTTCGCTGATACGAAAGACGTGGATGCCCGGGGCTTCTGGTGCGAAGACGCGCTTCGCACTTAAGCCCGGGCAAAACGGAGCACTCCAATTGCCATCGAGCCCTGTCTGATGCCTCTTCGCCTGATCTTCATGGGCACGCCCGATTTCGCGGTGCCGACGCTGCTGGAGCTGGTGGCCCATGGCCATGAGGTCGTGGCGGTCTATACCCGCGCGCCCAAGCCGGGCGGGCGGCGCGGCCTGCAATTGCAGCCGACGCCGGTCGAGCAGGAGGCACGCCGCCTCGGCATATCAGTGCTGACGCCGAAGACCCTCAAGACTCCGGAAGCGCTCGAGGCGTTTCGCGCGCATGACGCGGATGCCGCCGTCGTCGTTGCGTACGGCATGATCCTGCCGCAGTCGATTCTCGACGCGCCGAAGCTCGGCTGCTTCAACCTGCATGCCTCGCTGTTGCCGCGCTGGCGCGGCGCCGCGCCGATCAACCGCGCCATCATGGCGGGCGACGCCGAGAGCGGCGTGATGGTGATGAAGATGGATGTCGGCCTCGACACCGGCGACGTCGCGATGGCCGAGCGGCTGCCGATCTCGGACAGCATGACCGCATCCGAC
>DASVOL010000542.1:0-4344 GCA_036383375.1 Bradyrhizobium sp.
TGTCAACTTGTTGCGACTTCCCACGTTTTGGCAAGGCCCATTCGCATTTCACGCCCTTCCGGTCGCGATCCGATCCCGATAGGTTGCGCCACTCCAGAAGCATGAACCGGATGTGCGACGCAGCGATCCGGCGGGTTCATGCCAAGACGCGACCGGACGAAGGAACAATCATGGCGACACGGGCCGACGCAATCGCAAACGTGCGAGAGCATTTTCAATCGGGACAGTTCTTGCGGGAGCTGGACCGCAGGGTCGGCTATCAGACCGAGAGCCTGAATGCCGACAAGGCCGATGCGCTGCGCGCCTATCTGGTGGAGAATCTGCAGCCGGCCTTCGCCGAGCTCGATTTCAAGACCCGGCTGATCGAGTCACCGACCGGCCGCGGGCCCTATCTGATCGCCGACTACCAGGAGGATGCCGCGCGGCCGACCGTGTTGACCTATGGCCATGGCGACGTCGTCGACGGCATGGTCGGTGAATGGCGCGACGGGCTCAATCCCTGGCAGATCACGGTCAAGGGCGAGCGGGTCTATGGCCGCGGCACCGCCGACAATAAGGGCCAGCATTCGATCAACATGGCCGCGCTGCGCGCGGTGAAGCAGGCGCGCGGCGGCAAGCTCGGCTTCAACGCCAAATTCATCATCGAGACCGGCGAGGAGATCGGCTCGCCCGATCTGCGCGAGGTCTGCGAGGCGCATCGCGAGGAGCTGAAGGCGGACCTGTTCATTGCCTCGGACGGGCCGCGGCTGTCGGCGGAGCGGCCGACCATCTTCCTCGGCTGCCGCGGCGGCAACCGCATCCATCTCGACGTCAATCTGCGCGAGGGTGGCAACCATTCCGGCAATTGGGGCGGCGTGCTGGCCAATCCCGCGACCATCCTGGTCAACGCGATCGCGAGCCTGGTCGACGGCAAGGGCCGCATGAAGCTCGAGATCCTGAAACCGCCGCCGATCTCCAACCGCGTCCGCGCTGCGCTCGCCGACGTCGAAATCAAGCCGACGGCGGATGAACCTCAGCTGGCGGAAGATTGGGGCGAGGAGGGCCTGACCGCGGCCGAACGGCTCTACGCCTGGAACACGCTGGAAGTGCTGGCGATGTCGTCGGGCAATATCGACAAGCCGGCCAATGCTATTCCGGGCAAGGCCAACGCGGTGCTTCAGCTCCGCTTCGTCGTCGGCACCAAATATCTCGAGGTGATCGACGGGGTGCGCGACTATCTGCACAAGAACGGTTTTCCGATGGTCGAGGTCTCCGGCGCGCAGCGTTTCGGCGCCTCGCGCACCGACATGGACAGCCCATGGATCGATTGGGCCGCGAACTCGATCCGCACCACCACCGGCAAGGCGCCGGCGGTGCTGCCGAACTTCGGCGGTTCGCTGCCGAACGATGTGTTCTCGGAAGGGCTGGGCTTGCCGACGATTTGGGTGCCGCATTCCTATCCGGGCTGTTCGCAGCACGCGCCCGACGAGCACATCCTGCTGCCGGTGACCGAGGAGGCCCTGACCATCATGGCCGGCCTGTTCTGGGATCTCGGCGAGGCAAAGCGTTAGGGTTGAAGGACGCGCTCGCTTTTTCCCCGTCATCCTGAGGTGCGAGCGGAGCGAGCCTCGAAGGATGAATCGGCCACCGGCCGGGCCGTGCATCCTTCGAGGCTCGCAAGAGCTCGCACCTCAGGATGACGGGGAAGGCGTGTATCGCCGGGATAGGCCCCGGCCATCGACGCGTTGAGAAAGAGTGCCGGACACGGCCAAGGAAACCTGATGACACTATCGACAGCGACGCCGCTTACCTCCGAAGCCGACGCCACGACCAAGAAAAACATCACCCGCCTGATCGTCGCGACTTCGGTCGGCAATGCGCTCGAATGGTACGACATCTCGGTCTATGCCTATTTCGCGGTCTACCTGTCCAAGGCGTTCTTCCCGGCCAATGATCCGACCACCTCGCTGCTGCTGACCTTCGGCAGCTTCGGCCTGTCGTTCTTGATCCGCCCGATCGGCGGCATCGTGCTCGGCGCCTATGCCGACCGTCACGGCCGCAAGGCCTCGCTGATGCTCTCGATCGTGCTGATGACAGCAGGCACGCTGGTGCTGGCCTTAATGCCGACCTATCAGACCATCGGCATCCTGGCGCCGATCGCGGTAATGCTGGCGCGGCTGGTGCAGGGCTTTTCCGCCGGCGGCGAGTTCGGCTCCTCGACCGCGTTCCTGGTCGAGCATATGCCGGAGAGGCGCGGCTTCGTGGCGAGCTGGCAGTTCGCGAGCCAGGGCGTCAGCGGCCTGCTCGGCGCAGGCTTCGGTGCGCTGCTGACCTCGCTGATGAGCCCCGAGGACCTGCAATCCTGGGGCTGGCGGCTGCCGTTCCTGTTCGGCGTGCTGATCGGCCCGGTCGGCATCTACATCCGCAACCATGTCGACGATGCGACGCCGCCGCCGGCGGTGGGGAAGCAGGACTCGCCGGTCAGGGAAGTGTTCGCTCGGCAGAAGCTCGCCACGATCCTTGCGATCGGCGCGCTCGCGGTGTCGACTGCGGTCAACTATCTGATCGTCTACATGCCGACCTATGTGGTGAAGACGCTGAACCTCGCGCCCTCGGTCGGCTTCATCGCCGCATTCGCCGCGCAGACCGCGGTCGCGCTGCTGGCGCCGGTCGCAGGCCTCGTCTCCGACCGGATCGGGCGCACCAGGCACATGATCCGGTTCGCGCTGCTGCTCTTGGTCTCGATCTTCCCGGCCTTCCTGCTGCTCACGGGCAAGCCGACGCCGACCATCATCCTGATCGGCGTGCTGTGGCTCGGCGTGCTCAAGTCGCTGTATTACGGACCGCTGGCCGCGCTGATGTCGGAGCTGTTTCCGGCGGCGACGCGTGCGACCGGGCTCGGCCTCAGCTACAATATCGGCGTGACGTTGTTCGGCGGCATGGGCCCGGCGATCATGACCTGGATGGGCGGCTTCGCGCCGATCGGGGAGCTTGCACCGGGCTATTACCTCACCGGTGTCTGCCTGCTCAGCCTGTGGTCGCTGTTCACCATCCGCCGGCTGCGGCTCGCATAGAGCACGATCCGGAAAAGTGCGAAGCGGCTTTTCGAGAAGATCCTGCTCAAATGGCGGATGATTTCGTGAAGCGAAATTCAAATATCCTTGTTGCTGCAAAGCAGCGTAGATAGTCGCAATCAAAGTTTCATCTGACGAAAGTATACGATGTCCGGCGCGCGTCATCCGTTTTAGGATGATGTCCGCCGGGCGCGTCCCTCGTCGTGCCCGGTTCAGGATTTGGAATTGAGGCAAGGAAGACCAAGGCATGAACGCCTTCACGACTGCGACCGCTCGGACCAGCCGCAAGAGGCCGCCGCCGGAGCCGGGCCAACCCGACAAGTTCAACGCGATCCAGAAGGTCTGCGCGATCCTGCGCGTGCTGGCGCAGCGCTCGCCGCTGCGGCTGACCGACATCGCCGATACCACCTCGCTGAACAAGGCGACGGCGCTGCGCATCCTCAACTCCCTGATCGAGGAAGGTTTCGTCAGCCGGGTCACCGGCGCCAAGACCTATGAGCTCGGCCAGGAGGCGCGCGTGATGGCGGTCGGCGCGCGCCGCTCGGTCGACATCGCCGAACTGGCGCAGCCGAGCCTGCTCAGGCTGTCGGAGCGCTCCGCGGATACGGCGCTGCTGTCGGTGCGCTCCGGCGTCGAGGCGCTGTATCTGGCGCGCTCGGTCGGCAGCCATCCGCTCCAACCGAATTATCTGCAGATCGGCAGCCGCCGACCGCTCGGCGTCGGGGCCGGCGCGCTGGCGCTCCTGGTCTGGCTGCCGGATGCCGAGATCGAGGCCGTGATCGAGGTGATCGTGCCGCGGCTGGCGAAATCGCCGCGCATCACGCCGAAATTCCTGCGCGAGCGGATCGCGGTGGCGCGCAAGGCCGGCCACACTGTGCTGCTGGACGCCGCATTCCCCGGCATGGGCGGCGTCGGCGTGCCCGTCCGCGACGATGCCGGCGAGGTGGTCGCCGCGCTCTCGATCGGCGCCGCCACCGACCGCATCCGTCGCCGCGAACACGAGCTCGCCGACATGCTGAAGAAGGAAGCCCAGGTGCTGGCGCGTGCGATGGCGCAGGCGCCGAAGGCCGGGCGTCCAGTGAAGGCGGGGTGAATGGTGCCGCACTCTGCTTCGCCTCTCCCCGTGTGCGGGTGTGGGGGAGTCTCCGCTAATGCCACTGTCAGCACGTGTGCGGAGGCAGCCCCTCACCCCAACCCTCTCCCCGTAAGAACGGGGCGAGAGAGCGCAGCGCCGGCGCGGAGAGCATCAGCCAACCTCACGCAAGATCAATGCCGCGCTTCGTCAGGAACC
>DASVOL010000543.1:0-2163 GCA_036383375.1 Bradyrhizobium sp.
CCGTATAAAGCATGATCCGGCAAAGTGGAAACCGGTTTTCCGGCGCTGGAATATGCCTAAACGGCGGTCGCCGGTGGCTGTTCCGGCGACCGGAGCGGCCGGCCCGGGCTACGGGCTATCGTGTCCCTCGATGATGATCAGATCGGCGATCGAGTGCGGCTGCCGCACCTTGATGTTGGCCTGATATTCCGGCGAATTGTAGCAGGCCAGCGCGGTGGCATAGTCCGGGAATTCGATCACGACGTTGCGCGAGCGGCTCTGGCCCTCCACGCCGGTGAACTTGCCACCGCGAACGATGAACTTGCCGCCGAATTTCTGGAAGATCGCGGGGTTGGCCGCCATGTAGGGCTTGTAGCCTTCCTCGTTGTGAACATCGACGCGTCCGATCCAGTATCCCTTCGCCATCTCTGTTCTCCCTTGTTGTTGGTTCAGGCGAGCGCCTGGGCGATCTCGGCATGAATGGCGTCAGCCGCGGCCTTCGGATCGGCAGCTTCCATCACCGGACGTCCGACCACCAGATAGTCGGCGCCGGCGGCAATGGCACGGGCCGGCGTCATGATACGCTTTTGATCGCCGGTCGCCGAGCCCGCGGGGCGAATGCCAGGGGTCACCAGGTTCATCTGTTCGCCGACGATCTTGCGCAGGGCGGCGGCTTCCTCAGGCGAGCTGACGAGGCCATCGACACCGAGCGCCAGCGCCTGCCTGGCGCGCGCTTCGACGAGATCGGAGACGTTGAGGCGATAGCCCGCCGCGTGCAGGTCGCTGTCGTCGTAGGAGGTCAGCACCGTCACCGCGAGAATCTTCAGGCCGGAGCCGGCACGTGCCTCGACCGCCGCCTTCATGGTCTGCGGGTAGGCATGCACGGTGAGAAAGGTCGCGCCGAGCGCGGCGACGCTTTCGACCCCGCGCGCCACCGTGTTGCCGATGTCGTGCATCTTGAGATCGAGGAAGACCTTCTTGCCGCTGCCTGCAAGCTGCTTCGCCAGCGCGAGGCCGCCGGCGTAACCGAGCTGATAGCCGATCTTGTAGAAGGTGACGGCATCGCCGAGCCTGTCGATCATCGCCTCGGCGCTGGCGACCGAGGGCAGATCGAGCGCCACAATCAACCGGTCTTTGGGAGCGATCTTGGCTGGCTGCATGTCACCTCACATCATGCGTTGGGAATGGTCGATCAGCTGCCGCACCAGCGCCCGCATCGTGTCGATGTCGGCCTGGTGCTTCAGACGATCCATGTCGTCATAGGCCTGGTCGGCGAATGACAGCGCGAGCTGGTTCGGGATCACGGCGGCATGGCACGCGGTCAGGATCAGGCGCAGCGCCGCCAGCGCGCGCGTGCCGCCGAGCCGGTTGCCAGATGCCGCCGCCATCGCGAAGGCGCGGCCGTGGAACACCTGGCCGCGGGTCTCGTGTGGATCCTGCACGCGGCTCACCCAGTCGATCGTGTTCTTCACCAGCGCCGGCACCGAGGAGTTGTATTCCGGCGTCACGATCAGCACGCCATGATGGGCGCCGATCATCCGCTTCAGATTGACGGCGTGCTGCGGTATGCCCGATTTGGCCTGCAAATCGCCGTCATAGATCGGCAGCGGAAAATCGCCCAGCGAGATCCGGGTGACGTCGGCGCCCAGCTGCGCGAGTTCCTGCGCCAGCATGGCGGCGAGCTTCGCATTGAGCGAGCCTGATCGCAGCGATCCGGGGATCACGAGGATTTTCAGCGCGGACATTTCGCAATCGCGGTTAGGGCGCGTGCCCAGCGCGACGACGCAGGGCCAGCATTTTCTCTGAAAATGCTCTTAGCTAATGTTCTGCGCGTATTCCATGCGCAAAACCGGTACCCACTTTTGCGGGAATACGCGTCAACCCTTGCGATACACCCAGACCCGCGCGGGTGGAAGGTTCATCCAGATCCGCTCGGACGCTTCTGTGGACACGCCGGGCAGCGACTTCGGAATCGGCGGCGCCACCGAATAGGTGAACTGCACGAACGGCGCACCGGGCGCGAGGGCCAGGAAAGCGTCGCGGACCAGCTTCAGGCGGGTCAGCATCGGCTTGGTGACCAGCGGCAGGCCGGAGACCACGGCCGAGGCCGGAGACTTCATGACGTCCCACAGCGTATCGCGAAGCCTGTAGGCATCGCCCTGAACCACCTTGGCCTGCGGATAG
>DASVOL010000544.1:0-5167 GCA_036383375.1 Bradyrhizobium sp.
GCACCACCTCGCCGTCCGAGCCGACCACCGGCCGCGCCTTCAGCGCGAACCAGAGATAGTGCCCGTCGTTAGTGCGCAGCCGGAAGTCCTGCATCAGCCGGCCGCGGCGCTGCTCCAGCACGCTGTCGAGGGCGGCGCGAAAGCGGTCCTGATCGAGCGGGTGCAGCACTTCGAGCCACTTGGCCGCAGGGCCTTCGAGCGCGCCGCGCTTCAAGCCGAGCAGGCCTTCGGTCTCGGGGCTGGTGAATACCTTGTCGGCGGACACATCCCAGTCCCAGATCAGGTCGCCCGAGCCGGCGAGCGCCAGCGCGCGGCGCTCGACGTCGGAGACGATGCCGGTCGACGCACCACCGCCGGCAAAGGCGTGCTGCATCACGGTGAAGCCGATCAGCATCACGATCAGCACGAGGCCGCCGAGCAGGGCAGGGCCGACGATGTCGTTGGTGACGAAGCCGGCCACCGTCAGGCCGGCTGCGATCACCCAGACCACCAGCAGAAACCAGGTCGGGATCAACAGCACCGCACGGTCGAAGCCGTGGGTCGACAGATAGACGATCAGCGCGAAGCCGGCGAAGGCGATCATCACCAGCGACATCCGCGCGATGCCGGAGGCGACCGCCGGATCGAACAGCGCCAGCGCCACCAGCGAGCCGAGAAAGACGAGCCAGCCGATCGTGATGTGCGAGTAGCGCACGTGCCAGCGACTGAGATTGAGATAGGCGAACAGGAACACCAGCAACGTCGCCGCGAGGATCGCCTCGCCCGCCGCGCGCCAGACGCGCTCGGCGTTGTTCGACATGTCGAGCACCTTGCCCCAGAAGCCGAAGTCGACGCCGATATAGACCAGCACCGCCCAGGCCAGCGCCGCGGCGGCGGGGAACATGATGCTGCCCTTGACCACAAACAAAATTGTGAGCACGAGCGCGAGCAGGCCCGAGATGCCGATCACGATGCCCTGATACAGCGTGAACGAGTTGACCTTGTCCTTGTACGCGTCGGGTTCCCACAGATAGAGCTGCGGCAGCTTGTCGGTGCGCAGTTCCGCGACATAGGTGACGACAGCGCCGGGATCGAGCGTGATGCGGAACACGTCGGCGGTCGGGCTCTCCTGCCGCTCAGGACGATCGCCGACCGATGGCGTGATGGTGGCGATACGCGACAGGCCGAGGTCGGGCCACAGCAGGCCTGATGACACGATGCGATAGTGCGGCGCGACGATCAGGCGGTCGAGCTGGTCGTCGGTGTTGTTGGCAAGCGCGAACACCACCCAGTTCTGGCCGCCTTCGCGGGCGCGAACTTCGATGCGGCGCACGATGCCGTCGGTTCCAGGTGCAGTGGAGACCTGGATGCGGTCGGTTTCGCTGCGCTGATGGTCGAGAACCGCGGTGAGGTCGATCGCCGGCGCATCGCTGCGCACGCTGACCGCGTCGATCGCATACGCGTCAGGCGCAGCGGCAAACATCATGAGGCCCAGCGCCAGCAGCGCAAGGCACCTGATCAGACGCAATGTCAGTACTCCGCGATCGACAAACTGCCCGGGCCCGGCGACCGGCCCGGAGGTGGCGCGATAAATGACACGAAAGCGAAGGGAATCAAAGGGTTTCCGCCCCTGCTTCCGCTGCGAGAGTTAAACCACCAACACAATTTTGCCAATATGTTCGCTGGTCTCCATGCGGCGGTGCGCATCGGCGGCCTTTTCCAGCGGGAATGTGCTGTCCATCAGCGGTTTGACGCGGCCTTCGCGCAGCAAGGGCAGCACCTTAGCCTCGATCGCCGCGACCATCGCCGCCTTGTCCGCATTACTACGGGGGCGCAGGGTCGAACCGGTGTGGTGCAGCCGCTTGACCATGAGCTTGGCGAAATTGGCTGTGGCCTTCGGTGTTCCCGACAGGAACGCGATCTGGACGATGCGGCCCTCGACTGCGGCGGCGTCATAGTTCCGGTCGATATAGTCGCCGCCCACCATGTCGAGGATGACATCGGCGCCGTTGCCGCCGGTCGCCTGCTTCACCGCCTCGACGAAATCCTCGGTCTTGTAGTTGACCGCGCGATCGGCGCCGAGCTTGAGGCAGGCGTCGGCCTTGTCCTGCGAACCGACGGTGACGATCACCTTGGCGCCGAACGCCTTGGCAAGCTGGATCGCCATCGTGCCGATGCCCGACGAGCCGCCGTGAATCAGCAGCGTCTCGCCGGCCTTGAGCCCGCCGCGCTCGAACACGTTGTGCCACACGGTCATCAGCGTTTCCGGAATCGCGCCGGCTTCCTGCATCGACAGCGAGGACGGCACCGTCATCGCCTGCGCGTCCTGCGCGATGCAATATTGCGCGTAGCCGCCGCCGGCGACCAGCGACATCACCTTGTCGCCGATCTTGTGCTTTGCGCCTTCGCCGAGCGCGACCACTTCGCCTGCGATCTCGAGGCCGGGCAGGTCGCTGGCGCCGGGCGGCGGCGGATAGGAGCCGGAGCGCTGCGCGACGTCAGGGCGGTTGACGCCGGCGGCCGCGACCTTGACCAGGATTTCGCCGGGACCCGGCACCGGCAGCGCGCGGGTCTCCGGCACCAGCACCTCCGGGCCACCTGGCTTGCTGATGGCAACGACGGTCATTTGCGCGGGCAGGTTTGGCATGGTTCGTCCCTGGTCAGTGAAGAGGATTGGCTGGTGGCATACCGCCTTTTCGAACGAAGCGAAACGCCATTAAGTCCCGAACCGCCTCGTCAGATGGGCGGCTTTTTCGGGGCTGATTTTCTCGACCGGCAGGCCGAGCCTTGCGATCGGCGTGCCGGCGCCACGATCCAGTAGCGGAAGGAGTGGGCCATTGGGCCAGCGTGGGATCACATCGTCGCGACTGAGCGCGCCAAGCACGCGCTCCGCGAGATCAGGCACGATGCTCCACGCCACCGCCGCGCAAAGCGCGACAAGGTTGAGGCCTGTGCGGGTGACGACCGCCGCGCGTACCGGATCGGACTTGATCGCCGTCCATGGCGCGGTGTGCTGCAGGTAAGCGTTCGCGGTGTCCCAGATCGCGCGGGTTGTTGCCGCAGCGGCGCGAAATTCAAGCGCGGTGTGATGGCGATGCAGCGCCGCGACGCGCTGCTCCAGATCATGCGCGAGTTGCCGCTCGGCGTCACCGGGTGCACCGCCATCCGGGATGCGGCCCTCGAAGGCGAGATGCGCAAAGCTGATGATGCGGTTGGCGAGGTTGCCGAAGATGTCGGCGAGATCCTTGTTCACATCGGCAACGAATCTGGTGACGGCAAAATCGGTGTCGGCGCTTTCGGGCGCGTTGGCGATCAGCCACCAGCGCCAGAGATCGGCCGGCAATTCCTCCAGCGCCGCGTCGGTGAAGATGCCGCGCTTGCGGCTGGTCGAGAACTTGCCACCCTCGTAATTCAGCCAGTGGAATCCCTTGATCACATCGGCGGTTTTCCACGGTTCGCCGGAGCCGATCAGCGTCGCCGGAAAGCTCACGGTGTGGAACGGGATGTTGTCCTTGCCGAGAAACTGGATGTAACTGACCTCATCGGCCTGCCACCACCATTGTCGCCAATCGCGGCCGGGCGCAGCAGCGGCCCATTCCTGCGTCGCCGCGATGTAGCCGATCGGTGCATCGAACCAGACGTAGAACACCTTGCCGTCAAAGCCCTCGCGCGGGACTGCGATGCCCCAGGCGAGATCGCGCGTGATGCAGCGATCGCGCAGCTCGGCATTGAGCCAGCTCTTTGCCGTCGACACCACGAAGGGCGGCCACCCGGTGCGGCCGTCGATCCATGCACCGATGCGCTCGACCAGCTGCGACTGGCGCAGGAACAGATGACGGCTGTCGCGGATCTCGAGTGCGCGGTCGCCGGATAGCGCCGAGCGCGGATCGATCAGGTCCGGCGGGTCGAGCAGCGTGCCGCAATGGTCGCATTGATCGCCGCGCGCGCTGGGATCGCCGCAATGCGGGCAGGTGCCGAGTACGTAGCGGTCGGGCAGGAAGCGCCGGTCGGCCGGCGAGAACACCTGCTGTGAGGTGCGCGCCTCGATCAGCCCGGCTGCGTCGAGCCGGCGATAGAAGTGCTGCGTCAACGCGTGATTGTGCGGCGCGCTGGTGCGGCCGAAATGATCGAAAGAGAGGCCAAAGCGCCGGTAGATGTCGGCCTGGACGGCGTGCTGCACGTCGCAGAACGCCCGGACGTCCTGCCCGGCCTCGATCGCGCCGAGCTCGGCCGGCGTGCCGTGCTCGTCGGTCGCGCAGATGAAGAGCACGTCGTCACCGGTCTGCCGCCGGAAGCGGGCGTGGACGTCGGCGGGCAGCAGCGAGCCGATCAGATTGCCGAGGTGCTTGACGCCGTTCACATAGGGAAGGGCGCTGGTGATGAGAATTTTGGTCATGGGTCAGGGTCTTTCGCGTTCGGTGATGCCGACCCCAGATCGGAAAAATCAAAAAGCCCTCCCGCATGATCGGAAGGGCTTGGGGTCGGCTCATGCCTGGCGCGCAGGCGCACTATCCCGTCCGGTCAGACTCCTCGCGGCCGGGCCGGGGCATTCGCGTCAGATGTTGCGCGCACACGAAAGTCACTGCAAAATTCTCCTGCACAACGCATTTACCATCTCTGGACGCCAGGCGCCAGATCATCATCGCGGGGAGGACACATGCCGATTGAGGATGAGGACCGGCCGCGGAAGAAGATCACTCACGAGATCGGACAGGATCTCTCGCTGCTGTCGGTCGAGGAATTGACGGAACGCATCGCGCTGCTCACGACCGAAGTCGATCGCCTGAAGGAAGCGATGACGAAGAAGCGCGCGTCGAAGGACGCCGCGAACGCGTTCTTCAAATCGTAGTGCTGCGACATTACTCGGCCCCTCGTAGCCCGGACGAAGCGGAGCGCAATCCGGGGTGCGCTATCCGCGGATGAACCGTCCCCGGATTTCGCTGCGCTCCATCCGGGCTACGCCAGTGCGATTTCCTTAAGCCGCCCTCAATCCGTCATCCTGAGGAGCCGCGAAGCGGCGTCTCGAAGGATCGACGGCCACTGGCCGGGCCGTGCATCCTTCGAGACGCGCGCAAGAGCGCGCTCCTCAGCGACTGTGTTCTTCGTCAAGCGGGTTGCCATGGTTTTTGGTCCCTGAGCATGGCGTTGAGGGTGGTGAGGACTTTGCGTGCAACGGCGATGAGGGCGA
>DASVOL010000545.1:0-5719 GCA_036383375.1 Bradyrhizobium sp.
TGTCTTGTGACAGATCGCGTATCCATGGAAATCCTGTTCAATGACCTCAACCGCTTTCCGTAAGGCTCAGCCCGCCGACCTTCCAGCGATCATTGCTCTCCTCGCCAACGACGTGCTGGGGCAGCAGCGCGAGGATGCGAGTTCGCCGCCGAACCCGCGATATGTCGACGCGTTCGATGCCATCCTCGCCGATTCCAACCAATTGCTGGTCGTGGCGACCCTGGACGGCGAGGTGATCGGGACCCTTCAACTCAGCTTCATTCCCGGAATGGCACGGCTGGGCGCCTGGCGCGGTCAGATCGAGGCGGTCCGGATTGCCGAGACGCACCGCAGCTCGGGCGTCGGGCAACAGATGTTCGAATGGGCGATCGACCAATGCAGGGCGAAAGGCTGCGATCTCGTGCAGCTGACGACCGACAAGGCACGCCCCGACGCACACCGCTTCTATGAGCGCTTGGGATTCGTCGGCAGCCATCTCGGCTACAAGCTGATGCTTTGAGCTTGCCGCACCTTGCGGCGAGACCAACCCGCCGCGTGATCACAACACCTCGATGCGGCGCGGCGGAGTGTTGAGATGCGGCGCCGGCTTTGGCAGTCTCGGCGCAGACCGGAACGACGCGGGAGCCGACAGCATGCGGCGCTTCATTCTTCCGATACCCCTGCTGGCCGTCATCTGGCTGCTGCTGCCGCTTCCGGCCCAATCGGCGCCCTGCCTGCTCGTCACCCTGACCGGCACCATGAGCGGTCCCGCCTTGCGCAATGGTGTCGCGGGCGCCGGCACGCTGGTGCGCTATGGGGACGACACTGCCGATTGCGGCACGCTGAAGCTGCAGTTCGACACAGGCCGCGGCACCGAACTGCGGCTGTCGCAACTGGACGTCGAACCCGGCCAGATCGACGCCGTCTTCCTCACGCATATGCACTCGGATCACACCGAGGGCCTTGTCGACCTCCTGCTCGCGCGCTGGAACTGGAATTCCGCTGGGCCCAAGCTCGATGTCGTCTGCAGCAGCGATGCGCCCTCACCGCTCGGCTTCACCTTGAGCTGCGGCAAGTATGTCGCGCATATCGGCGACGCGTTCATTCAGTCCGGCGAAATCGCCCAACGGGTTTCAGAGGACAAGAGACGGTTGGCCGGCGGCCCCGCCGAACTTGTGCATCTCGTCACATTCGAGCCGACGGACGAGCCACAGGTGATCTGGTCGAAGGGCGAGGTCCGCGTGAGCGCGATCCGCTCGAGCCACATCGCAGGCCATGCCTCCTATCGCGTCGACACGCCGGCCGGCAGCGTCGTGATCGGCGGCGACGCCAGCAACGATAGCGCCGCTCCGCCGCGGGCGACGTCGACGTCGGCACAAGTCGAGAAGCTGGCACAAGGCGCCGAAGTGATCGTGCACTCGACCATGCATCCGATCATGGGTCCGGAGCGCGACAGCGGCATGCCGCCGCCCGTCTTCTACCGTCAGAGCCTGGCGCCCGACCTTGGCACCATGGCACAACGCGTGGGCGCCAAATATTTGATGCTGACCCACCTCGCGCCGCAAGTCGGGGCAACGCACCACGGCCCCTACAGAGTGCCCGGTGGTGCGCTCACCGAAGCGGACTATCGCGCCGCCGCACGGGCCGGCGGATTCACCGGCACGACGATCGTCGGCTCGGATCTCGCCACCTTGCGCCTTCCCGCCAAATAGACTGGCGCAGCCGCTTCCCGGCCGGCCCTCACGGCTTCTGATAGATCACGTGACCGGCACGGATCGTGACGCTTACTTTCGCAAGATTGGCGACGTCGCTGAGCGGATCGCCGTCGAGCACCACGAGGTCGGCGTCGAAGCCTTGCTCCACCTTGCCCTTCTTCGCGGCCTTGAAGAACCGCGCCGGATTGGTGGTCAGCGAGGCCAGCACCTGGCGCTCCGACAGCGCGCGGTGCATCAGCTGGACTTCCTGCGTGGTGTCGTACAGCGTGGTGAAGCCGACATCGGTGCCGAACAGCACGGTGCCGCCGTTGTCAGAGAACTGCTTGAGCTGGTTGACGGTCGCGGCCACCAGGCGGTTGGTGACGTTGGGGTCGAGAACCACCGTCGTGAACAGCGACAGCGTCGGGATCAGCGCCGTTCCCTGCGCCTTGAACCGCGACAGCTGGTCATCCGTGTAGCTCCGCTCGCTGGGCGTCGTGTGCGCCAGCACGTCGACATCAGCTGAGATCACCGTCTCGACGCCGACCTTGTTCTGCGGATGCGCGAACACCGGCCTGCCCTGCGCATGCGCCACGTCGACGGCCGCCTTGGCGATCGCCGGGTCCATGTTGATGACGGGCTTGTCGCCCATGAACGCGCCGGTGAACAGCTTGATGCCGTCCTCGCCCATCGCGAGCCAGTCGCGCGCCCACTTCGTGGCCTCCTCCGGTGTCGCGGCTTCGGGAAGCTGGACTTCGGGCGGCAGGTAGACCGGATGCCCGCCCTTGGGAAACACGCTGCCGGCGAGCAGGATGTTCGGACCGGCGATCTCGCCTGCTGCGATGCGCTTGCGCAACGGCAGCGTGTTGCGTGGATCGGAGCCGAGATCCCAGACCGTGGTGAAGCCCCATCGCGTCAGCATCTCCTGCATGTGCTGCGTCAGCGGTGCGGCCGGCGCCTCGCCGGCGAGGTGCCAGACATGTTCGGTGAAATGCACGTGGCTGTTCCAGAACCCGGCAACGACGGTCTTGCCGCTGCAATCGATCAGGCGCGCATCCGACGGCAGCTTGACGTCGCCGGACTTGCCGACCGCGCTGATGACGCCGTCGGTAATCACGATCGCAGCATCCGGCAGCGCAGCCGCATCGGCCGACGCGTAAAGCGTGCCGCCGCGCAGCACCACGGTCTCAGCATGGGCAGGAGCGAGAGCCGAGCCAATCAGGATAAGCATGACGCGTAACCAGGTCCCGGTCATGGACAACCTCTTTGATGGGTGCATGCCGGCGGTGCCCGGCGCGCGGCAACATAGAAGCTGCGCGATGAGCCGCTTTGATCGTTCTTGCTGTCCGCGACGGATATCGGGCGGCGGCGTCCGCCGTCACTCCTCGGGCGCGTTCTCGATCGGGTCGAAGCGATCGGCCTCGAGCCCGAGCAGATTCCAGGATTGCAGCATATGCGGCGGCAGCGGCGCGGTGGCGTCGATCACGCCGCCGCGCGGGTGCGGAATCACGATGCGGCGGGCGAGCAGATGCAGCCGGTTCTGCAGGCCGCCCGGCAGCTGCCAGTTCTCCTTGTTGAAGTATTTGGGATCGCCGACGATCGCGTGATCGATATGCGCCATATGGGCGCGCAAATGATGGGTGCGGCCGGTCACCGGCTTCAGCGAGACCCAGGCGAGCTTCGTCGCCGAGGTCTCGACCACGGCATAATAGGTCACGGCATGGCTGGCGCCCTCGTCACCATGCGCCGCGATCCGCATGATGCTGTCCTCCTCGCTCTCCTCCTTGGCGAGATAGGTCGAGATGCGGCCCTGCTTCGGCTTCGGCACACCGGCGACCAGCGCCCAATAGATCTTGCGCGCGGAGCGATGCCGGAACGAGCCGGTCAGAGCAGTCGCGGCAAAGCGCGTCTTGGCGATCAGCAGGCAGCCCGAGGTCTCGCGGTCGAGCCGATGCACCAGCCGCGGCTTCTGGCCCTTGGCGTCGCGCATCACCTCCAGCATGTCGTCGACATTGCGCGTGATGCCGGAGCCGCCCTGAACCGCCAGACCTGCGGGCTTGTTCAGCACCATCACGTCGGCGTCCTCGAACAGGGTCATGTCCTTGAGGTCCTGGAGGGTCTTCTTCGCGGCTTCAGAGAGGCTCGCGGCCGCCTTCGGCGTATCGAGCCGCAGCGGCGGAATACGAACGCTCTGGCCTTCTTCCAGCCGGTCCTTGCTGTCCGCACGCTTGCCGTTGACGCGCAGCTCGCCCTTCCGAACGATGCGCTGGATGTGGGAAAACGACAGGCCGGGGAAACGCGCCTCGAGAAAGCGGTCGACGCGCATGTTGTCCTCGTCCGCCGTCACCACCACGGTCTGCACCTTGGTCGGCAACGGCGGCGGTTCGGCGACGCTCTTTTCGGGCTCGGGCGGCACGAATGGCTTGGGCGCCCGCTGCTTGTCGCCAAGGCGCACCGCTGCCGACTTGCCGCCCGCACGATGCGCCGGCCCCCGCTCGGCGGCCGGGCCGCGATGGGGACGCGCGCCTTTGGCGCGTTCGCCCGCTGGGCGGAGGGGTCTCTTGACGCGGCGGCTCATGGGGTTGCAACTCCGAAGTTAAGCCCGTGGGTAGCGCAAATGCCGCGAATCGTCACGGCGAAAACGGTACAAATCCGGCGCAACATCGGCCATGTTCGGCCGCCTGCGGCAATCGAGGGGGAGACTCGGAATGAGACTGGCGGTATCGGCTTTGGCGGCGGCCCTGATGATCACGGGCCCGGCGCCGGCCCAGCAGAGCCCGATGCCGGAAGAGCTGGCCTGGAAGCTGCTGGAACTCGGCCGCGTCATCGACCCGCCCAAGACGGCCGCGCTCTACGCTCCGCTGCAGCAGAAGGAGCCCTATCAGGGCGTCAAGGTCGAGCGCGATGTCAAGTATGGCCCTGCCGACCGCCATCTGCTCG
The DNA here is from genome assembly GCA_036383375.1 of Bradyrhizobium sp. Lineage (GTDB taxonomy): Bacteria > Pseudomonadota > Alphaproteobacteria > Rhizobiales > Xanthobacteraceae > Bradyrhizobium. The sequence continues at coordinate 4,614 of DASVOL010000545.1, forward strand.
ACGTCTTCACGCCGGACACCGCGGCAGCGGCGCCCCGGCCGGTGCTGATCTACATCCATGGCGGCGGCTTCATTGCCGGCAGCAAGCGCAACCCCGGCAGCCCGTTCTACGACAACGTCATGCTGTGGGCCACCAAGAGCGGCTTTGTCGGCGTCAATGCCACCTATCGCCTGGCGCCGGCCTTTCCGTGGCCGGCAGGCGCCGAAGACATGGGCGCGATCGTGCAGTGGGTCGCGGAGAACATCGCGAGCCGCGGCGGCGACCCCAGGCGCATCTTCCTGATGGGCCAGTCGGCCGGCGCGGTCCATGTCGCGAGCTATGTCTCGCACAGCGAATTCCACAAGGTGAAGGGCGGCGGCCTTGCCGGCGCGATCATGGTGTCGGGCATCTACGATCTGACCGCTTCGCCCGCCGGCGATGCCGAGCTCGCCTATTACGGCTCCGATCCCTCGCGCTACGCCGAACGCTCCTCGCTGCAGGGCCTCGTCGCAAGCCCGATCCCGTTCCTGATCACCGCGGCCGAGCTCGATCCGCCGCGTTTCGTCGAGCAGTTCGAGCTGCTGAAGCAGGCCAGCTGCAAGCGGCCGAGCGGCTGCGCCCGCAGCTTCATGCTGCCGCAGCACAGCCACATCTCGGAGGTCTATGCGATCAACACGCCGGACACGCGGCTGACCGACGAGATTCTGGAGTTCGTGAAGAGCGTCAAGTGACGCGCCGGCGCGATATGAAGTTACCGGCCGTCGCAGCGGCGCTGCCAAATATCGAAAACAACCCCATGCACAGTAGCCGGCGGCGGCTGGCGCTCGACCGGCCGCTTGACACGTCGGGCAACTCAGGGATATATTTCTAATATTCCGAAGTCGCACAAGTGTCCCTCGCCGAAGGCCGTGCACATTTGCGGGCTTCTGCAACTGACGCTCCCACGCTAGCGGGCGGGAGCGCGAACGCGCGTTATTCGCGGCCGCAGCCTCTCGTCTAGGACGCGGACTCATTAAGGCGCAGCCACAACCGGATTGACGCGAGTTGCACAAATGCAAGGTAGTTGGCGGCGAGCCTGTCAACAGCTCGGCTGTCAGGCTCAACTGGTCGCTATGCACCCGAAAGCG
>DASVOL010000546.1:0-1902 GCA_036383375.1 Bradyrhizobium sp.
ATGAGGTTTTCGTAAATGCAATAACTGCCGATCCCGGACGGCAGATCGGTCGGCGGCGAAGTGGATCCGCCCAGATAGGGCTGCGAAGAACCCCCCGGCGCCCTGTCTTGCGCCGCGGCCGCCTGAAGGGAAATCAAGAGCATCAGACACGTGACGATGCGGAGCATGGTCCCCTCCGGTCAAAGAATGCCGGCGAAGCGTCGGGCGAATTCCGGCGCAGATGCGCGCGGGCAGGCCGCAACGGAAGCGCTAGCAGGCCAATATGACACTCGCTTTGCAAGTCCTCTGAAGGTCGGACACACCTTTTAGCCCATCGCGTCATCTGCTGCACCTGCGCAAAGAGTTGTCGTTGTTGCAGCGAAGCGGACCAAGGCGACCAGACGTCGTCACGCCTCGCGCGCGTAACTCTTCAACCTCGCCTCCAGCACCGCGATCACCTGGTCGCGGACCGGATCGCGGGAGCCTTTCAGCCAGGCGGCGGCGAGCGGCAGGCGGCCGGTGCTGCTGCCGCGTTTGAGGCGCAGCGGCACAAAGCGGACGCCCGGGATCGCCATCCGCGCGGTCCAGCGCGGCACGATGGCGACGCCGAGCCTTGCTGCGACCATGTTGACGATGGTCTGCTTCTCGTCGGCGATCTCCTGGATGCGCGGCGTCAGCCCGGCCTCGTCGAACAGCTTGGTCGTGAGATCGTGGCTGTGCGGCCGCGAGCGGCGCTCCGGCACGATCAAAGGCTGATCGGCGATGTCGGGCAGCACGATCTGCTTGCGCCGCGCCAGCGCATGCTTGTGCGACAGCGCCACCACGGCGGTCTCCTGCAGCAGCGGAAAAAACTCGATGCGGCGGTCGGGCCGCTCCGGCGGACGCACGAAGGCGAGATCGAGCGCGCCCGACAAGAGCTTCGGCAGCAGCCGGATGGTCTTCTCCTCGAGCAGTTGCACGGCAACCTCCGGATGGGCGGCGCGAAGGTCGCGCAGCAACGGCGGCAGCAGGCCTGCCGCGGCGCTGTCGATCGCGCCGATCCGGAAGCGCCGCGCCTGCGGCTTGCGCAGCCGGCGGCGAAAACCGTTCTCGATCGCCTCGGCGCGGCCAAGCAGCGCCCGTCCCTCGCGCAGCAGCACCGAGCCGTCCTCGGTCAGCGACACCGCGCGCGTGGTGCGCGCGAACAGCCGTACCCCGAGATCCTCCTCCAGCAGCTTGATGTGGCGGCCGAGCGCCGACGGCATCATCTGCAGGCGCTGCGCGGCGCGGCCGAAATGCAGTTCCTCGGCGGCGGCCACGAAGCAGCGAAGCTGGTGCAGTTCCAAGCGGCGTTCCCGATTTCCGCGATCGTCATGGCCGGGCTTGTCCCGGCCATCCACGTCTTTCTTCGTGCAGCCAAGACGTGGATGCCCGGCACAAGGCCGGGCATGACGCCCGTGGGAGCTGCGGCGATTATATCATTTTTTTGTATAAACCGGCGCGGATTGAATCGGAAGGGCGTGCGCTTCTAGGCTTCCCGGTGGCGCGGCGGCATGCGCCGTCCCAATGAACAAGACGAACCCTGAGGAAGCCCATGGAAAGCGAGCTTGGCACGCGCGTGTTGCGCAAGATCTCACTGCGCATCGTGCCGTTCATCATGCTGCTGTACTTCGTGGCCTTCATCGACCGCGTCAATATCGGCTTCGCTTCGCTGACCATGAACAAGGACATCGGCCTGTCGCCGACCGTCTACGGCTTCGGCGCCGGTATCTTCTTCTGGGGCTACTTCCTGTTCGAGGTGCCCTCCAACATCATCCTGCACAAGATCGGCGCGCGGATCTGGATCGCGCGCGTCATGATCACCTGGGGCCTGGTCTCGGCAGCGATGGCGCTGGTGCAGGGCGCGACCAGCTTCTATGTGCTGCGCTTCCTGCTCGGCGCCGC
>DASVOL010000547.1:0-9394 GCA_036383375.1 Bradyrhizobium sp.
CCCGCCGATGAAGTTGGTCTTGCTCTCCAGCGTCGTGGTGCCCTTGGCGTCCTCAGGCAGGTTGATCACGGTGGCGGCGGCGCCGACCGAGTCGGCGAAGGCCATCACCGCGCCGCCGTGGATGGTGTTGCGGAGGGTACAAAGGTCCGGCCTCACCAGCATTTTCGCGACCACGCGATCCGGGCCGGCCTCGGTGAAGGCGACGCCCTTCAGTTCCGCAAACGGCATTTTCATCGACTGGATCTTCTCGAGCGGCGTCATGGGCACTCCCTGGCTTTTTCTTGCGGCGCTGTTGCGCGGGCAGCCCCCGCGCCTTCGGGCTTGTTCGATGTTCGTGCCGGCATGATGGAATGCCTGATCAGGCCCGGCAATGACCTCCGAGGTAATGATGCAGATGACGTCATGGCCGCCGTGACAATCCTTGGCGAGTCTGCATACCGTCCGCGATGCGTGACTTCCCTCCCCGCCGGATCGTCTGCCTGACCGAAGAGACGGTCGAGACGCTCTACCTGCTCGGCGAGCAGGACCGCATCGTCGGCGTCTCCGGCTATGCGGTGCGGCCGCCGCAGGTCCGACGCGAGAAGCCGCGCGTGTCGGCGTTCATCTCCGCCGACATTCCCAAGATTTTGGCCCTCGATCCCGATCTGGTGCTCGCGTTCTCTGACCTGCAGGCCGACATCGTCGCCGATCTCGTGCGCGCCGGTGTCGCCGTCCATGTCTTCAATCAGCGCGATGTCGCCGGCGTCCTCGCAATGATCCGCAGCCTCGGCGCGATGGTCGGTGCTGCCGATCGCGCCGGGCAACTCGCGCAAGGCCTCGCACAACGGCTGGCCGCCATCGCGGCAACGCCGCGTCCGGCAACGCGGCCAAAGGTCTATTTCGAGGAATGGGACGATCCCCTGATCAGCGGCATCGGCTGGGTGTCCGAACTGATCGAGATCGCCGGCGGCGAGGACGCACTGCCGCATCTGCGCGCGCACAAGGCCGCCAAGGATCGCATCGTCACGCCCGATGCCGTGCGCGCGGCGATGCCCGACGTGATCCTGGCGTCCTGGTGCGGCAAGAAGGTCGTGCCGGACCGCATCCGCACACGCGCGGGCTGGAGCGATATTCCGGCCGTGCGCAACGACCGCATCGTCGAGATCAAGTCGCCCATCATCCTGCAGCCCGGCCCCGCCGCGCTCACCGATGGGCTCGATGCGATCGTGAAAGCGTTGTGGGCGAAGCGCGCATGAATCTCTCCGCCGTCATTGCGAGGAGCGAAGCGACGAAGCAATCCATGGTTCCGCACGTGGCGAAATGGATTGCTTCGCTTCGCTCGCAATGACGCAAACGGGCAATTACGCCTTCTCCACCCCGCACCATTCCGCGATGAACAGCGCGGTCGCCTTGGTCGACTTCCGCAGCGAGTCCAGTTCGACATATTCATTGAAGCCGTGCATCGCCGCACCATTGGCGCCGAAGCAGAGACTTGGGATGTCGTAGTTCAGGCCGTAGAAGCGCGTGTCGGTCAGCGCGGTGAAGGCGCGATCTTCCACGGCGCCGCCATAGACGACCTGGTGCGCCTTGGCGAAGGCGGCTTCCGGCGCCTCGGAGTTCACCAGCTCATAGCCTTCTGACAGGAAGCCCGACCATTCCACCTGCGGCGGATTGTTGGACAGGAAACGATGGTCGCGCGCCGCCGCCGACACGCAGGCCAGAATCTCCTTCTGGCATTCGGCGATCGACCAGCCCGGCAGCACCGCGATGCGGCAGTCGACATCGCACCAGGCCGGCACGCTGGACGCCCAATCGCCGCCCTTGATGATGCCCGGATTGAAGTTGATCGGGTGATTGACGTCCTTGAAATGGCGGTCGGCCTTGGCGCGCTCGTTCCAGGCGATCTCGAGTTTCTCCAGCGCGTGCACCAGATGATACGCCGCCATGATCGCATTCGAGCCGGCGCCGGCCTCGAACACATGCACCGGGAAGCCGCGCACCTTCAGGCGGAACCAAATCACGCCGACCTGCGAGCGGATCATCTTGCCGTTGGTCGGCTCGGGGATGAAGCAGGCATCGGCGCGGTAGCCGCGCTGCAAAGTCGAGAGCGCGCCGACGCCGGTACTCTCCTCCTCGATCACAGACTGGAAGTGAATCCGCGCCGTCGGCTTCAGCCCGGCTTTCCTGATCGCATCCAGCGCATAGAGCGCGGCGATCGTGCCGGACTTCATGTCACAGGCACCGCGGCCGTACATCCTGCCGTCCTTGATGACCGGCGAGAACGGCGGCGTCTCCCACATCTCGAGCGGGCCGGTCGGCACCACATCGCAGTGGCCCTGCAGGATCAGCGATTTGCCGGCATTGGTCGTCGGGCGATACGTGCCGACCACCGTGCGCGCCTTGGAGAAATCATGCTCGATCGGGCCGAAGCCGCGCAGATCCTTCAGCTCGTCGAGATTGATGTGCCAGTCGTCGACCTCATACCCCCGCTCGCGCAGGAGATCGCCGATCATGTCCTGGCACGGTCCCTCCGCGCCGCGGGTCGAGGGGATCGCGACAAAGGCCTGCGTCGTCGCAAGCTGCGCATCGAATCCCTCGTCAACGGCGGCAAGGATTCGTTGTTGCGTCTCGGCAGTCATTCGGCAGCTCCATGGGGGACATCAGAAAAGGCGGGAGCCGCAGCGTAACCTGATTTCACTCCGCCGGGTATTGCGCAAAATAAGCATCCCGCAATGCATCTTCGAGCAGACGGCCTTCCGAATAGCCATCGAGCGTCGCGGGCCGCGTCACGCCGTCGAGCAGCCGCGGACACGGCTCGGGCGCGCCGAGCACGGTGCGCACCGGAATGCGTTCAGCATAGATCGGCAACTCGTAATCCTCATCGTCGTCGGCGACGCCCTTGGCGCGCACCTTTGCCGAGGCCTCCTCGATCTCCATCGCAATGAACGAAGTCGCCTTGATCTCGTGCTTGTTGCTGGCGCGCAGGCTCGCGGTGCGCTCCGGAAAGAAGCGGTCGACCATCGCAACGATCGCGCGCTCCTTCTCTTCCGGGTCGGTCACGAGATAGGCGGAGCCGAACGCCATCACCGCACGGTAATCGGCCGAGTGATTGAAGCCGCAGCGCGCCAGCACCAGGCTGTCGAGATGGGCGACCGTCAGACACACCCGCTGGCCTTCCGACTGGTTCTCCAGCATCCGGCTCGCGCTGGAGCCGTGCCAATAGAGTTTGGTGCCCTCGCGCCAGAAGAAGGTCGGCGTGCAATAGGGCTGGCCGTCGATCACGTAGGAGACATGGCACAGCATCGAGGCGTCCAGGATCTTGTGCACGGTGGCGTGGTCGTAGAAGCCGCGGTCATGGCGGCGCTTGACCCGGTTGCGGGACGACAGGGGGTAGGACGGGGTGGACGCGCCTTCGGTCACGGCAGTGCCTTTCGAAATCTGGAATCTGTCCAGAGTTGTAGCGGCCCATTTGGTCTGCGATAGTGCCAATTCCATGCGAAAAATTCCGACCAATTCCCGAGAGCCCACGGCGCGCAAGCCTGAGCTGCCGCTCGACCTCACCGGCCCCCACGTCACACAGGGCGCAGCCTCGCAGCAGCGGCTCTATCAGGCGCTGTGCCACACCATCGTCGGCGGCCTCGTCAAGCCGGGCGAGCCGCTGCCGCCGTCGCGGGCGCTCGCCAAGCAAACCGGCTTCCGCCGCAACGCGGTCACCACGGCCTATGAGCGGCTGATCGCCGACGGCTTTGCGGTGGCAACCACGGGCTCCGGCACCTTCGTTGCCGCGCGGATTCCGGCGCAGGCCACCGCGCCGCGACGCGCCAAGATCGAGATCGAGCCGCCGCAGCACAACGCGCTGTCGCTCGGCTGCACCCATATCGATGACCGTGCGCTGCAGCGCTTCCGCGCCTTTGCCGGCCGCCGGCTGCGCGCCTTCGGCTCCGAGCATCTGCATTACGGCGATCCCCGCGGCAGCAGCGAGTTGCGCGCCGCGATCTCGGACCATTTGCTGTCGGCGCGCGGGCTGCGCTGCGATCCCGACCAGATCATGCTGGCCTCGGGCACGCTGCATGCGCTGCGCATCGTGCTGGGCGCGATCCTCAAGCCCGGCGACCAGGTCTGGTGCGAGGACCCCGGCTATCCGGCGGCGCGGCGCGCGATCGAGCATTGCGGTTATCGCCCGGTGTCGGTGCCGGTCGATGGCTCCGGCATGCGCATCGACAAGGGACGCGTATCCGCGCCTAGCGCGCGCGCCGCCTATGTCACGCCGTCGCACCAGTTTCCGCTCGGCGTGCAAATGTCGATGCCGCGCCGGCTCGAGCTGCTCGACTGGGCCAAGGATGCCGGCGCCTTCGTGTTCGAAGACGATTACGACAGCGAGTTCCGCTATGACGGCGCGCCGCTGCTGTCGCTCGCCGGCATCGATCATCTGCGCCGGGTGATCTACATGGGCACGTTCGCGAAGACGCTGTTTCCCGGATTACGGATCGGTTACTGCGCCCTGCCCGAAGCCTTGATCGGTCCGGTGACGGCGGCGCGCGCCGCGCTCGATCGCTTTCCCGGAACCCTGATGGAAGGCGCGGTCGCCGACATGCTGAACTCCGGCGCCTTCGCCGCCAACCTGCGCAAATCGCGCAAACTCTATCGCGACGCGCGCGACATGCTGGCGTCGACACTCACGAATGCATCCGAGGGCGAGCTCACGGTTCCCGTGCCGTCGCAAGGCCTGCATCTGGTGGCGCGGCTCGATCCCTCAACCGATCCGCAGATTGCCGCGCAGGCCAAGGCGGCGGCCGGCGTCGGCGGCTGGCTGCTCGCCGAGACCTATCATCGCGCGCGCCCACTGCCCGGCTTCGTGCTGGGATTTTCCGGTCATCCGGTTCCGCAACTTGTCGCGTCGGCGGAACAATTGGCGAAGACAACGCTGGCCGCGCTGCATGCGACGCGCAAGATATCGGTCAAGCCATCCGCCAAGCCGCAGCGCTCTAGGAGAATCGCAACCGCCTGACTAAGGTCGCCCGCGTTCAGTCAGTGTCCGCCTATGGAGATACCGGATGCCCAATCGCAACGTCCTGTATCTCGTGATCGGCGCGCTGGTCGTGATCACGGGGATGCTCGGCTACAATCTGTATCAGGCCAAGAAGCAGCCCGAAGGCCTGCAGATCAATGTCGGCCCCGACGGGGTCAAGATCCAGAACAAATGAAGGAGGCTGCGATGCCGCGCATTGGATTGGTCGCGCTGGTCGGTGCCGCAGCACTTGTCGCGATCATTCACTCCGCCTCCGCACAGACCGTCATGCGCGAGGCTGACATCGTCGACCTCCGGGTCGGTCAGCGCGTCCTGGTCGATGACGGCTCCTGCCCGGCCGGGCAGATCAAGCAGGTGATCGGCGCCAGGCTGAGCCAGAGCGGCGTGGTGCGGACCCAAAGCTGCGTGCCGCGCCTCGCCAAAAAATAAACGCCCCGCTGTCGCGAGGCGTCTCGTCCGTCATTGCATCGGCAACGCGCCGCTCAGTTCGAGATCGGCTCGAACATGCATTGCAGCGTCGGCTTGGCGATCTTGGTGAAGGTCGGGCCAATCTCGTTCTGCTTGGACGGCGGCACCCAATCGGTCTCGATGGTCGGCACGCCGGTTTCGCTGATACCGCGCAACAGCGCCTGACGCAGATCGGGGTCGTCCACCGTCGCGGCAGCATGGTCGTGCAGGCAACCGCACACGGCCTCGGGATGCGCCCAGCGGCCGAGCATATGCGGCGCGCACTGGCGCACGAACTCGTCGCGCGGCTCGGGGACCCGGTACAGCGACCGGATCTGCATCGACTCCAGTGGAAGTTGGGATTGGGCCTGCGCGGAACCTACGAAGGCGAGCGATGCCAGGATCGCGGCGGAGCAGATACGGAGCAACATGGGGAGCCTTTACCGGCAGTTCTGTTTGTCGCGTCGCGCTCAGTTGACCTGCGCCATCACCATCGGGGCCGAGGTGACCACCGGCGAGCCGTTGTAGGAGAAGGTGCCGATACCGGGCAAACCGTTGTCCGGGGTACCAGCCATCGACGAACCGGCCATTACGAAGGCGAAGGCGAGGATCAGGCTCATGGTCCGCATCTGATAGTCTCCGTCATTCCTGTTCGGCGTCCGGCGCCATCGTGTTGACGGATTGATAACGATCTGCGGTTTCGGGAGTTCTGCGGAACAAGCTGAAAATGGTTTCGTCGGCCGGAATATTGTTTCGTCGGCGGGCAGCCCACGAAACATTCGCCGGAAAACAGCGCAAGCACGCCGCCTATGAGCGGGTTCAACATTTCGCGCGCCGAGCGTCGCCCGGCGGTTTGGGAACCGCCTACGAATTATGCGTGCAAATTGAGCGGGCTACCGCGCTTTCTTAACTTTCCTCTGCTGAGACAGGAAGCAGCACAGCAAGAGCGGCGTGAACCGGCCGGCGGTTCGGCCGACTCATCTGGGCGCCGTGCAACCATCTCAACGGTGGCACGTTGTCGTGATTCCCGATCCAAACGGTTGTTGCGATCCCTGATCCAACGATTGTTGTGATCCAATCCAACGAAGGATGTCAGTCGTGGGCAATGGCAACATCGGTGTTGGCAACCAATCCGCGGCCAGCAAATCCGGCCAGCAGCAACAGATGACGGCCGCGATGCCGCAGCAGGGCGCTTATGTGATGGGCGACAATGAGTGCGCGCAGCAGAAGCTGGTCCGCCTCGTCGGCTGCCGCGACTCGAAGGTCAAGCCGGGCCTCAGTATCGGCACGAAGCAGTTCGGGCAAATCAAGCGCTAGCTCGCCCGCCGCTTCAGCCGCCTGGGCCAAGTCCCTGCTCCCGCTACTGAATGAACTCGCCGCACTTTTGCACGGCCGTGGCATCGGCCGCGCCCCAGGGCATGATCGGCACCGACGACGTCGAGTTCTTCGGCGAGCCCTCGATCAGCTTGTCGGAATACACCATGTAGACCAGCACGTTGCGCTTGGCGTCGCAGCCGCGCACGATCTGCATCTTCTTGAAGAACAGCGACCGCCGCTTGCTGAACATGTCGTCGCCCTGGCCGAGCTTGCCCTTGAAGCGGATCGGCCCGATCTGCCGGCAAGCCAGCGAGATATCAGAGACTTCCTCGGCAAGGCCGAGCCAGCCCTTGAAGCCGCCCTTCTCCGGCACCGTGAAGTGACAGGCGACGCCGTCCACCTCGGGGTCGTCGACGCCATAGGTTGCAAGCTTGTCGTTCGGGCTCACCCATTTGAACACCGTCGAGCGGCGAAAGATCAGGTCCGGCTCGTCGGCCGCGGTTGCGGGAACCGCCTGCCCCAAAGCCAGCAACATCAGCAGCGCCGCGCAGCCCCATCGAGACAACAATCGCACGTCACACAAGCTCACATTTCTCGATGTCATTGAGGTCTCCGCGGGGTGGGTCCCGCCTATGTAATGCGCAAACGCCGCACAGGAAGGCGCTGACAGTTCGGTGATCAGACCGGGCGCTTTAACCTCCTGTGAGGCTTTTTTGCTACTCTTTCGTCGAAAAATCGCCCCTCACGGAAGGGTTAGATCGCTTGCGCTGGTGAACGCGTTCGGCGTCTGCGACAACCAACAGATAGTTTGGACTGGGATTCGGAATATGCGCGCAAGCGGACGTCGGATTTCGATTTTTGATTCTGCGAACGGGCGGTTCTGGCAGTTCGCAATTCTGACTGCGGCCGGCACCGTGGCGGCCTCCTCGCAGGCCGATGCAGCGCTGTTCTACTGGAACCGTGACTCCGGCTATTACGGCGATGTCGAGCCGATGCCGCCGCAGCAGCCCCGGCCGAAGCCGAAGCGCAGCACAGCGAAGAAGAATCCGGCGATCGAGAAGGAGGCCGGCCGCAAGCCGCAAGGTCCCCTGATCATCTCGGTTTCGATCGACCAGCAGCGGGTCAGCATCTACGACGCCAACGGGCTCTACGCCGAGAGCCCGGTATCGACGGGCATGAAGGGGCATTCAACCCCGATGGGTGTCTTCAGCGTCATCCAGAAGCAGAAGTACCACCAGTCCAACATCTACAGCGGCGCGCCGATGCCGTACATGCAGCGCATCACCTGGTCGGGCATCGCCATGCACGCCGGTGTGCTGCCCGGCTATCCGGCCTCGCATGGCTGCATCCGCATGCCGATGTCGTTTGCGGTCAAGATGTACAACTGGACGCGCATGGGCGCCCGCGTGTTCGTCACTCCGGGCACGATCTCGCCGGAGAGTTTCTCGCATCCGCTGCTGGTGACGCAGAAGGTCATCCCGCAGCAGCCGGTTGCCGACGATGTTCTGAAGATGGATGCGCCGCTCGGCGTGAAGAGCGACAAGGGGGCGGACAAGCAATCCGGTCTCGATTTGCGCACCAGCGTCGGCCATGCCGACGCCGCGTCGTTGCGCGACAACACCCACACCGCCGATGCCAGCGGCGCGATGCCGGCGGCGAGCGCGTCGGCGACGATGTCCGATGCGTCCTCCTCCGCGCGCGACGGCATTGCGGAGAAGATCGCGGCTGACAAGTCCGAGGCGAGCGCGACCGAGTCGGCCGCGGCCGACAAGCCGGCCGAGACCGCCCCCGCCGCTGACGACAAGACGGTCGGCGAGGTCACCGGCAGCACCGACGCGCCGAAGTCCGAGGTTTCCGCAAGCGACCCGGTGAAGGCTGAAGCCAAGGCCGATGAGCCAAAGGCAGACGTCGCCAAGCCCGACGTTGCCGAGGCGCCCAAAACGGAACCATCGAAGACGGACACATCGAAGACCGACGCGGCCAAGACTGAAGCCGCCAAAACTGATGCGGCCAAAACCGATACCGCCAGGTCTGACGCGGCCAGCCAGGACGCAGCCAAGGCGGTGGATGCAGTCAAGCCCGCCGAGGCGGCGACTGCTGCCGACGCCAACCAGGATGCGGCCAAGGATCCTGCACGGCTGCCGGGCGTTGCCAAGATCGAGATCCCGAAGCGCGCCGGCCAGATCGCGGTGTTCATCAGCCGCAAGGACTCCAAGCTCTATGTGCGGCAGAACTTTGCGCCGCTGTTCGAAGTGCCGGTGACGATTGCAGCCAGCGACCGGCCGCTCGGCACGCATGTGTTCACCGCGGAAGCCGACAAGACCGATGCGAACCTGCTGCGCTGGTCGGTGGTGACGCTGCCGAACCGGAGCGCCGCTCGCATCGACGTCGAGGAGCGCGCCTCGCATCGCCGCAAGCTGGCGGCGGCCGCCCCGCTCGAAGCGAAGCCGCAGCCGGCGACCAACACCCCGGCCGAGGCGCTCGACCGCATCTCGATCCCGGCCGACACGATGGCGCGGATCAACGAAGCGCTCGGCACCGGCGGATCGATCATCGTCTCCGACCTCGGCGTGAACCAGGGCGAGACCGGCGAAGGCACCGACTTCATCCTGCCGCTGCGCT
>DASVOL010000548.1:0-1544 GCA_036383375.1 Bradyrhizobium sp.
CGCGGCCAGGTCGCGCATGCGCGGCAGCGGCTGACTGCATCCGGCGAACGCATCACGCTGTCGGCGCGCGCGCTGCTGCATCGCAGGCAGGAGCGCTTCAACGGGCTCGAGATCCGGCTCAAGGCCTCCAAGCTCGCCAACGCCAAGGCCCAGCGCAACGCGATCGCGCGCGATCTCGAGCGCACCCACCGTCTCGCCGAGCGCGCCCGTCGCGCGCTGCTGACGACGATGCAGCGGCTCGAGGCGCGGGTCGCCCATCGCAGCCAGCTGCTGTCGGCGCTGTCCTATCGCGGCGTGCTGGCGCGCGGCTTTGCGCTGGTGCGCGACGCGCAGGGACACGCACTGCATTCAGCCGCAGCGGTCGGCCCGAACGCCAATTTGTCGATTGAGTTCGCCGACGGCCGCGTCGCGGCCACCACCAATGCCGATCAGCCCGCGGCGACGGCGACGCCGGAGAGCCAGCCGAAGCCGCGTGAAGCGAAACCGGCGGCGCCCAAGCGCGTCACCAAGCCGGTCGATCAGGGCAGTTTGTTTTAGCGCGACAGCCACTCGGCAACTTGCTTCTGCGCGTCCTTGCGTGCGCTCGCATCGGTGCCGATGTGACCGGGCTCCGTGATGTCGACGTCGGACGAGGCCGCGACCGCATGCAGCGGCAGGTTGGCGCGGTCGAAATCGTGATAGGCCTCGGGATAGACCACGATCCGCGCCAGCGCGCTGCGGCCGCGCGCGCCATCGACCATCTGGTGGCAGGCCGACGATGACGTCACATCGTCGCGCGCGCCGATCAGGACCAGCGTCGGCACCCGCGCGCTCCAGCCAAGGCCGGACGAGGTGCGGCAATCCGGATAGAACGCGACCGCCGAGCGGAAGTCCGGCTCGACGTTGCGCGACCACATCTGCGGCCGCACCGCCCACAGCAGGGCGGCCGCGCCGTTGCCCCAGCCGATCAGGCTGATGCGGCTCTTCGCCACCCATTTCTGCTGCACCAGCCATTGCCGCGCAGCGTTGATGTCGGCAACCCGCGCGCGGCGGGTCTGGACCTGATGCTCCTTGATCCGGCACTGGGGCCCGAGCTCGCGCGAGCCGTAGCTGTCCGGCAGCAGCACTGCATGGCCTGACGTGAGCAACTGCTCGGCCCAGTCGCGATAGCGCGGCAGTACCGCCTCGGAACGGCCGGCGAGACCGCCGCAGCCATGCAGCGCGATGACCGTCGGGAACGGGCCATCGCCATCGGGCCGGTAGAGCTGCGCGTGCAGGGTGATATTGCCTTCGGGAATCTCGACCTGATGCGGGGCCGGAAGCGGCGACGCCGCGGCCGGCGCGGCAAGCATGGCGAGGCACATGAAAACTGACTTGAGGCGCATCCGATCCGGCCGGCTCGTTATGGTGCTGCAAACGCAGCGGACCACATCCGCAACGCTACCATGCACGTCTGCCGCCAAATCATCACAAGTCGGTGGTTTAACGGGCGGACATGACCCCCTATCTGTGATACACGGCTTCATGAACATTTAAGGGCCTCATCGGGGGCAAGGCGGAGAGCT
>DASVOL010000549.1:0-4233 GCA_036383375.1 Bradyrhizobium sp.
CCCAGCCGGGCCCGATCGAGCCCGCCCCGACCACCATCGCAACCTTGCCCTTGAGCCGATCCATCGCCTGTTCTCCCGTTTGTTGTTGTGACGATCGTAGCCCGGATGAGCGCAGCGATATCCGGGGGCGGTGTCCCCGCATATCGCTCCGCTCATGCGGGCTACGGATTCTCGCAAGCCCTCATCGTCGTGACATTAGCACCGATCGGATGCCCGAAAATCTCCGATAGCGTCTGGCAGCGTCCCGCCTCGCACAGGTGCCATTCGCCCGCTGCGCCTGAATTGCCGAGCACAACCTCCGCCCTTGGCGTGGGCGACGGCGACCATTGAAACCAGCCGCCAATGAGCCGCGCCTCCGGCGGCGGCTCCATGCCGGCACCAAAGCCCTTGATGCGTGCTTGTTGCAGCGTCAGCCCGGCCGGCGTGACCTGCCAGTCTTCCTGCCAGGCGGTCTTCTCGATCGAATGCGTCCAGCTAAGCGTGAACGCCGCAATCGACAGCGCCTTCACGACACCCGCGGTTGCGAGGCAGAGGCTCAAGCCGCCGCCACCGCGTTGCGCGGACGCTGCCGCCACTGCCACAGCACGACACCTGCGGCGAGCGTGAACCCCGCAGTATCCGAGAACTGAAAGTCCCCCAGCAGGCAGAGCGCGGCGCCGAACGCGACCACGATCTCTATCAGGGTCAGCCGCGTGAACAGGAAGCCGATCGCGACGATGCCGAACAACCCGATCGCCACCAGCGCCTTGAAGGTCGCCAGCGCCACCGCGCCGTAGAAGCCGAGTTGGGCGGCCATCGGATCATTGCCTTGCAGCATCAGCGCCGGCGAATAGACGAAGATGAAGGGAATGACGTAGCCGGCAAGCGCGATCCGCATTGCCTCCCAGCCGATCTTGTCCGGATTCTCCTTGGCGATCGGCGCCGCCGCCAGCGCCGCGAGCGCGACCGGCGGCGAAAGGTCGGCCATGATGCCGTAGTAGAACGCGAACATGTGGCTTGCGATCAGCGGCACGCCGAGCTTGGCGAGCGCAGGCGCAGCCAGCGCCGCGGTGATGATGTAGGTCGGGATCGTCGGGATGCCGGTGCCGAGCAGGATCGACAGCAGCATGGTCATGATCAGCGCGAGGAACAGGCTCTTGGCGCCGAGCCCGATGATCCAGCTGCCGAAGATGGTGCCGACGCCGGTCTGCGTCATCATGCCGATGATGGTGCCGACGATGGCGCAGGCCATCCCGACGGTCAGCGCCGATTTGGCGCTGTCGGCGAGCGAGTCGCGGCAGGCTCGGAGTGTGGCGCGGCCGCCGCGCGTGATCGCCGCGATCACGATCAGGCCGGCGACGACGCTGGCGACCGGAACGATCTCGAGCCCGTGGCGCGACACCGCGGCAACCACCAGCGCGAGGCCGACCCAGAAGATGTAACGCACGACGGTGTTGGAGAAGCCGAGCGTGATGCTGGCGCCGAGGATCAGCGCAACCGTCAGCGCAAGCCCCATGCTGCCGGCATAGAGCGGCGTGAAGCCTTCGAACAGCATGTAGACCAGCGCCGCGAGCGGCAACACCAGATACCAGCGGGCGACCAGCGCCTTCCAGGCGCTCGGGATCTCCGAGCGCTTCATGCCGACGAGGCCATGCTTGCCGGCTTCCAGATGCACCATCCAGAACGCCGAGGCGAAATACAGGATCGCCGGAATCACGGCGGCCTTGACGATCTCCGAATAGGGCACGCCGAGCGTCTCGGCCATGATGAAGGCGACAGCGCCCATCACCGGCGGCATGATCTGGCCGCCCATCGAGGCGGTGGCCTCGACACCGGCGGCGAACGCGCGGCGGTAGCCGAATTTGATCATCAGCGGAATGGTGAACTGGCCGACGGTGACGACATTGGCGACGCCGGAGCCCGAGATCGTGCCCATCATGCCGGAGGCAAACACCGCGACCTTGGCCGGGCCGCCGCGGGTGCGGCCGAACAGGCCGAGCGAGACGTCGGTGAACAGCTGGATCATGCCCGCGCGCTCCAGGAACGAGCCGAACAGGATGAACAGGAAGATGTAGGTCGCCGAGACGTAGATCGGCACGCCGTAGAAGCCTTCGGTCCCGAACGAGAGATGGGTGACGATCTGGTCGAAGTCATAGCCGCGATGGTTGAACGGCGACGGCAGATATTGCCCAAAGAACCAGTAGAGCAGACAGGCGCCGCACATCAGCGGCAGCGCCGCTCCCATCAGCCGTCGCGTGCCCTCGAAGATCAGGATCGCGAGCAGCGTGCCGACCGCAAGGTCCATGTGGGTCGGATCGCCGTCGCGGGCGATCAGGTCGGCATAGAAGATCCACTGATAGAGCCCGCAGAGGAAGCCGCTCGCGCCGACGATCCAGCTCACCGCGCGGCCGAAATCGGTCTTGGCGGTGAAATTGCCGATCAGGCCGAAGGTCAAGAGGATCAGGAAGCCAACATGGACGCCGCGCACCACCTGGCTCGGGAGATAATTGAAGGCTGCGACATAGAGCTGGAACACCGCGAAGGCGAGACCGATGGCATAGGCCAGGTGCCCCCAATTGCCCGGACCAAAGCCCTCCGGAAAGCCATGCTCGAAATTGTCGAATTCAACCTTGATGGGCTGCTCGCCCGCAACCTGCTGCTGCATATGATTAGTCCCCCGCCGTGCCCGCGAGGCTTATAGCGCCCCGCCGCTCGTCATGCGCGGGCCTGACCCGCGCATCCATCGAAAAATCAACGTCGTTGGAAAGATGAATGGCCGGGGCATCCCCGATCGAGTCGGGGACCGGCGCCCGGCCATGACACCCTCGAAGCAACTGGCCCTACTTGATCAGGCCCTTTTCCTTGTAATAGCGGATCGCGCCGGGATGCAGCGGCACCGGGCTGCCGGTCGCGGCGGTCGCAAGCTTGATCTCCTTGCCCGCAGCATGGGCATTGGCGAGTTCCGGCAGCGATTCGTAGACCAGCTTGGTCATCTGATAGGCGAGTTCGTCCGACACCGCGCTCGAAGTGACGAGGTAGTTCACGACCGCCGCGGTCGGCACGTCCTTGTCCTGGCCGGTATAGGTGTTGGCGGGAATGATCACGGAGACGAAGGGCGGGCCGATCTTGTCGACGGTCTCCTTCGGGACGGCGACCACGGTGATCTCGCTCGAGGTCGAGAGGTCCTTCAGCGAGGCGACGCCGAGGCCGGCGGACTGCAGCGTGGCGCTGAGCTGGCGGTTCTTCATCAGGTCGACCGATTCGGCAAATGGCAGGTACTCGACCTTGCCGAGATCCTTGTAGCTCATGCCGGCGGCCGCGAGGATCGCGCGCGAGTTGAGCTCGGTGCCGGATTTCGGCGCGCCGACCGACAGGCTCTTGCCCTTGAGATCGGCGAGCGTCTTGATGCCGCTTTCGGCGGTCGCGACGATCTGGATGTAGTTCGGATAGATCGCGCCGATGGTGCGCAGCTTGTCGAGCTTGTTCTTGAAGCCGGCTTCGGCGTCGCCCTCCCAGGCTGCCTTCAGCGAATCGCCGAGCGTGAAGGCGATCTCGCCGCGGCCCTGCTGCAGCAGCACGAGGTTCTCCACCGAAGCCTTGGTCGCCTGCACCTGGGTCTTCACGTCGGGGATCTTGTCGCCGTAGATCTTCCCGATCGCGACGCCGAGCGGATAGTAGACGCCCGAGGTGCCGCCGGTGAGCACGTTAATGAACTGCTGGGCCTGCGCGACAGGCGCGGACAAAACACCGGCTGCCACGATCGCGGCAGCCATCAACCTTGAATTCATGAGTATTATTCTCCCCTAAGCCGGGCCGGAAATTGGCCGCCCACCCCTGCCGGGTCAACCCATCCAAATGACGCATGCAGGGCCGAAATCGCTGGTGGCAGCACCACTTTACCTGTGCAGGAACCCAGCGCCTGCGAGCGGGTT
This sequence comes from Bradyrhizobium sp., assembly GCA_036383375.1. Taxonomy (GTDB): domain Bacteria; phylum Pseudomonadota; class Alphaproteobacteria; order Rhizobiales; family Xanthobacteraceae; genus Bradyrhizobium. The sequence continues at coordinate 3,912 of DASVOL010000549.1, forward strand.
GAGGTGCGCAATCTCGCCGCGAGGTATCACTTGCAGCCGTCCGGGACGCCCGTTGAGCGCGCGCTTGATGCGTTGAACTTCTTCCTCGCCGACGTGCGGGACGGGCTCGGCCCTTATCTGGCGATCTACCTCCTGACCGAACGGAGGTGGGACGAGGCCTCGATCGGGTCGGTGATGTCGATCGCGGCGATCGCCGGGATCGTCGCCCAGACACCGGCCGGCGCCCTGATCGACCGCAGCCGCGCCAAGCGCGCCTTGATGATCGCAGCCGCGGCCGTCGTGACCGCCGCGTGCCTGCTGCTGCCGCTGCTCGACCGGTTCG